>JAFBAF010000227.1 GCA_019247895.1 Parafilimonas sp.
AATCTTACCCAGCAAAATATCGAAAGGAAAAAATTTAAAGTTTGCCTTGAATATCATTTAGGTAATTGCAAAGGCCCGTGCGAAGCATTACAATCTGAGGAAGATTATAAGGAAGGCCTGATGCAGGTAAGGCAAATGTTGAAAGGAAACCTTACGCCAATAATCGCTGCATATAAAAAACAAATGACAAGTTATTCCTTGAATCTTGATTTTGAGAAGGCAGAACTCGTAAGAAAAAAAATAGATCATCTTGAAAAATACCAGGCACGCTCAGTAATTGTAAGTAAGCATTTAAATAATCTTGATGTTTTCACAATTGTGAAGGAAGCAGATATTGCTTTTGTAAATTATTTAATGATACAAAACGGAACAATCATTCAAACACATACAGTAGAACTGCAAACTAACCTTGAAGAAAATGAAGCTGACGTTTTGATATTTGCTGTTGCACAATTAAGAGAAAACTTCAGTAGCACAGCAACAGAAATTGTTGTTCCGTTTGCGGTTGAATACCCTGAAACTGAAGTACAGGTTACGGTGCCAAAAGGTGGGGACAAACTAAAATTGATTGAGCTATCGCAGAAAAACGTTGGGCACTTTAGAGAAGAATTAAAGCGACAAAAAATTTTGCATCTCGAACAAAGCAACGAAGCGCAACATAAAATTTTGCTTGAACTTCAACAGCAGCTGGGGTTAAAAGAATTGCCAGTACATATTGAATGTTTTGATAACTCTAATTTCCAGGGAAGTTACCCTGTTTCAGCAATGGTTTGCTTTAAAAATAGTTTGCCAAGCAAAAAAGATTACAGGCATTTTAATGTGAAAACAGTAAGCGGTATTAACGATTTCGCGACGATGAAAGAAGTTGTTTTCAGAAGATATAAACGCCTGATTAATGAAGAACAGCCATTGCCTCAATTAGTAATTATTGATGGTGGCAAAGGCCAGTTAAGTGCTGCAATGGAAAGTATTTATGAACTAAATCTTGCAGGTAAATTAACTGTGATTGGCTTAGCAAAAAATGAAGAAGAATTATTTTTTCCAAATGATACAGAATCGATCAAGCTTTCGTGGAATAGTGAAGGCTTGAATTTAATAAGAAGAATACGCGATGAGGTGCATCGGTTTGGTATAACATTTCATCGCAATAAACGCTCGAAAGGAACTTTCAAAAATGAATTGGAAAATATACAAGGTATCGGAGATAAAACAGCAACGCAATTGTTGCAACGCTTTAAATCGGTAAAGAAAATAAAAGAAACCTCTTTAGAAGAATTGGTAAGTGCTATCGGAAGATCGAAGGCTGAGATCGTGATAAACTACTTTCAAAAAAAAGGGGGCTTGGATGAAAATCCTGCCCCGTTTTAAAATCCAATATCCTATGAAAAACCATTACAAATGTATGCAAGAACTTTAGTTATTGCAAGTTTTTTAGAGTCAATTTTTAATAATTATAACAACTCGGCTAATAGCTCCAGAGAGACTGTTCATAATTAAAAATCTTATCTTTAATTTTTTCACCTTCCAGCAAACGGAATAAAGTATTATTCGGATACACTGAAGAAAGAGGTAAATCGTAAGGATTATCTAATGTTGATTTTATGACATAGCTGCTAAACATGCGACTTTCAAAAAGCTCTTCCCATGTCATTTCTGCACCCATATTTTTTCCATTATATACATCGTATTTTGCAAGTATGGGCCTGAGATCAGGATAATACACCCACCAAACCGGCCTGTCACTATTCGCTACAATATCTCCTGTTGAAAGTTTATAAGGAACTACCGGTGCAATGCCAATAATACGTACAAATAACCGGCTGCTTTCTTTATCGAATATCCATTCTTCTTTTAAACGGAATTTATAAATAGAATCAGGATCAGTTGCTTTTGCACGTACCTGGTAACCAGTTACATTTCCATCAGCATCAAATACTTTTACAGTATCAAACCCGCCTCCAAATGCATTTACTGCATCATCTGCTGTAATCGGTGTGGTGAAACGGTCATCATCGCCGCTAAACGCAGTTACATCACCATTCTTAATTGCTCTTAATAAGATAGATATGAAACGCTGGCTGCCATTATCTTCCACAGCAGCATACCTGAATGGAAGATTCATTTTTTCCCGGGCATCTATTTCACGCCAAACCCTCACCATAAACACTGCATCATCTTCGCGGATATCTTCATACGTTAGAGGTGTTCTATCTTTTACAAGATTTCTTTCTACAGCACCGTCATTTCGCAAAGACATTTTTACGCTATCTAATAATCCGTTGCCGCTGCCTTTTACAACAGTTATAGGCAATGTAGTATCAATAGCCATTGAAGTGCTATTGTTACCATAGTTATTCGCATTGTTACCATTAACAGACGTATCTGGATTACCGTAATTATTTTTAGGCGGCTGTTGCTGCTGCGTGGTGGTGTTACCATAGCTATTCCTGCGTGTGGTAGGCCGCTGTGCTTCAGCATTCTTTACCGCAAGAATTGTTACAGCTATTATTAATATAAATGCAACTCGCTTCATAAATATCTTAATTAATATAAATTAAATACAATTGGTGGTAAATATCTTGTTCCACCCGGGCCTACCGCAGCAATATTATCTACTGTAACTGTTGTACCAGGCTTACATTTTTCAATCAGGTCTTGTATCGGAGCAAACGCTGCACCCTTTACATCTCTGAATTGTAATTGTGTGAAACCTGCGCCGGTTAATACAATCGTGTAACCTGTAACATTAAATTTCACGCCTTCAAATACGAAATTCTCAAGATCAGCCCGGATACCAAACTGTGCTTTGAAATCATTTACACGCATACGGCCGCCTTTGCTTGCGCCAACTTTTGCAACAGGATCTGGTACATCTTTTACTTTAAATTCAAATGTACTCGGCTTGCCGTCTGCTGTAACAGTAACCACAGCCGGAGTACCCGCTTTACCCGGATGAACAACATATTTACCGGGAGCTGTTTTAGTAAGATTACCATTGCTCATACTTACCGAAACTTTTTCATCACCTACATTACCGCCGCTTACACTGATTGGATTATCCAACCCAACATAAAAAACTTTTACAGCATCTGCACTTACACTCGCACCAGTTGGTGAACCTACATTGTACGTTAGCGGATAAGTTTGTGATTCCTGTTTGCCTGTTGCCTGGTTAAAATAAGATATCACTACATTTTTTGTATAAGAACCTGTTCCGCCAGCCGTCATTTTATATTCTGCTACGCCGTTTGCATTTAGTGGGACTGAAGCACCATCGATTGTAATTACAGGACGAGATTCAGCGTTAAAAGCACCAATGCCTGCAGTGATTGTAAGCTCCTGGCCGGGCATCAGGTAATTTGAACTTTGTCCAACCAAAGGTTGATAAGAGTTAAAAACTTTTTCAACCGCGCCAACTTGCTGGTGGCAATAATCAACGATCATCGCTTCGCTATTCTTTACATCATTTTCAAACTTGCTAAGAATTGTTTTTGCAGCAATAGCCGGAGTCATATAAAAATAAGACGCTGCCCAATCATTCTGATTTGCCTTATTATTCGTTTTAGGAATAGTCAAATCAATCGGCAGCGAATTTTGAAATTGTGCTTTGATTGTTGGGTCAATCGCTAACAAAGCATCTTTGTATTGCTGTAATTTATTACGTAATTCTTTGCCCTCTGTTCCTGGATCAGTCATTACACGAGTAGGAGCTTCAAGGTCATCAGGCCTGTAACTTGCGCTGTCACCTTGTTTATAACCAGCAGCTTCTGCAACCTTTGATTGCAAGCTGTTAATATAAGTGACCATTTCATTGGCTAAATCCTCTGCTTTTTGTGCCTTAGGTGCCCATATTACAGCTCTGTCACGTGTGCTTGGATCGCTTAATTCAGCTTTAAACGAATTAAAAATATTAGAGTTCTTTTTATCTAATGTACTGCTTGCCGCAGTTAAACTGTCATTTACTGTTTTAAAGGCATTTAAGATTTCCGCTGATACGTTCAGTGCCAACAATGCTGTAAGCACTAAATACATCAGGTTAATCATTTTTTGCCGTGGCTCTTTAGGTAGTGCCATAGTTATTAAAAATTAAGTTACGGATATTGGTTAAATAATTATTTTAAATTCGATTCGCGTATTAAGATCTGCCGCCTTGCATTGCGCTGATCATATTACCATAAATCTGGTTTAATCTGCCAAGATTGTTTGCTAATGCCGCAATTTGTTCTTTTGCTTTAACAGCATCAGTTGCAGTATTATTCATAGCAGATGATGCTTCATTTAATTTACCATAGAACTGGTTCAAAGCTTTTAAGTGGTTATTACTTTCCTGCAATTCCAGTTCATAAATAGTATTTACAGAAGAAAGATTTTTGGTAAGTGCCTGTATCTGCTCGTGGAAAACTTTTGCGCCTTCCTGTGCATTATTAAATGTGGTTTGTGAATTTGCTGCAGCAGAATAAGCGTTCTTAACCGCATCCAATGCATTAGCAGCTTCCTGTGTTTTCTTTGTATAATCACCCGTAGCTTTTACTACATCGCTTATTTCGCCCATCTTTTCCACTGTTGTTCCAAGCTTTTGGAAACCTGCACTGAGTTTGCCAAGGTTTGCCGGTGTAATGTCCGCTTCTTCGAGCATTTTTTCCATTGATTTCAATGCAGGATTACCTTGCGGTTGTGTTGCCCCGGCAAGCTTCACCTGGTGGTCATCTATTGCCGGATAGACAGTATATAGTATGCCGTATACAAGAAATACGAGTGCTTCTGTTCCTAAACCTACTTTAAGAAAGAAATCTGCCCATGATGTGTGTAATAATTTTTGTAATGCGCCCCAAATAACAACTGCTGCTGCTATTGATACGAAAATGTCTACTACTCTGCTCACTTTAGGAGGAATTGCCGCTGCCATAATTTTTAAATTTTTTGTGGTTTTTTAAATTGGATATTGATTTTAATAATTAAACTAACGAACTTATTTGCGCTTGTATTGCGCTGGTAGATCAATTACACATCTAAAACCTATATAAGATTTTGTTGTGTCCTGGTACTCGTACTGGCGGGTACTTACCTGTAAATAATAACCCACATCTTTCCAGCTTCCGCCTCTTACCACTTTACGTTTCATTCGCGGAGGATCTGTATCCAATGCGTTCCATTGAATATCAGGGTTCATATCATGCTGAAAATTATATGCACCTTCATAAAATAAAGACGATGTCCATTCTGAAACATTGCCGGCCATATTATATAAACCATAATCATTTGGCCAGTAACTATCAGCTCTTACTGTATAAAACCCTCCATCTTCAGGATAGTTGCCTCTGCCAGGTTTAAAGTTTGCTAAAAGGCACCCTTTCTTATTTCTTAAATAATAGTTACCCCAGGGAAACATGGATTGAGAACGGCCGCCTCTTGCTGCATATTCCCATTCTGCTTCCGTAGGTAAACGAAAATCACTTTCCTGCGCTTTCTTCATCTTATCAAGATAGGAATTAAGATAGCGGGTACGCCAATGGCAAAAAGCAACAGCCTGTTTCCAGTTTACGCCAACTACAGGATATTCTCCATATGATGGGTGAGCGAAATAACGTTTCGTCATTGGCTCGTTATACGAATAAGAGAAATCTCTCATCCAGCACAATGTATCGGGATAAATCTTCTGATCATAACGATAAATGAAATCTTTCCTCGGTCTGCCGGCATTTTCACGTTTAGCGGCTTCTTTTAAATTAAATCCCTGGATATTGTAAACCATCATATCGGGATCAAGATCCATCTTGCCGTACAACCTGTTATCCGGAGCAAGAATCAGGTCATTTAATTTCTCTAAAGTACTTCTGTCGCTATATTTAATTACTGAAGCTCTTTTCCAGTCAATTGACGTATCTCCATCTTTGCCGCTTTTCATATATCCTAAGCGAATGGCGGAAAGTGAATCTCTAACCCAATTAACAAACTGGCGATATTGATTATTGGTAATTTCAGTTCTGTCCATCCAAAACCCGCTAATTGAAACTTCTTTATTACGGGCAGTAAAATTATAATTCACGTCTTCATCACTTGGGCCCATATGAAAAGTACCCGGAGGAACAAATACCATTCCGACAGGTCTGGACAATCCGCTTTTTGAAGCGGGCGCCACGCCATGCAATTGCCCGTCGCCGGCAACTGATTTTGATTTTCCAAACTTGCCACAGCTCACTGCCGTTATTATAACAGCAGTAAGAAATAATATTAAAAAGCTTTGGTTTTTCATCCCGTTTCCTGTTTCTGGCAAAATTTTAAATTTTATTGTAAAAGCTGAAGACCCGGAAATTTTTGCTTGTTAGTTGATTTCTTACATCTTCCGCAGAAATATGAAACGCCATTTACGTTGAAATATTTTGTAAGGTATTGTTTTTTGTTAAAAATGTTTAGTTAGCTGATTCTTAAATTCTTCAAAGCTTTCGGCAGGTCTTAAACAACTATAGTTTTCGCAAATGTAAATTTTTGTTTTTTTTGATGTAATTAGTTTGTCTTTTAGCAACGGCCATTCATTATTTTCTCTGCCGGATGCCTGTAATATTTTTGATGGAATATATTCCTGAAGCACTTGTTTTATTAAAGAACGATAGTCTTCACCGATTAGTACAATTTCTTTCACTCCATAAATTAGTAATTGTAAATGCAACGCCCAAACGCCGAACGATGTTGGATATCTTTCAGCAAATTTACTAATGTATGAAAGCATTTGTTCAGCACGATTTCTCCATTGCGAAATACCGAAAACAATTGAAAGTTCTAATAAATTGCCGGCCATTAAGGCGTTTCCGGAAGGCGTAGCACCGTCGTAAATTTCAATTTTCCGGATTAAAACATCGGTTTGGTTTTTTGGAGTGAAATAGAAAAAAATATTCTGATCATCACCAAAAAATTCACTTGTTTTTTCAGTTAAGGATTTGGCTCTTAAAAAATATTCCGAATCAGCGGTTACCTGGCTTAAAACAATATAGGCATGAATGAGTGATGCGTGATCATCTAAAAAAGCCTGTTGCGGGTTGGCAATTTTATTCCAGCCATGCAATAAGTTACCGTTTTTATCAAAAAGATTTTCTTCAATAAAGGCAATATTTGCCTTAGCTATTTTCAGATATTCTTCGTTACCAAAAGCCGCGTAAGCCTTGCAAAGTGCTGTAGACATTAAAGCATTCCAGCTTAACAGAATTTTGTTATCTAAGCCCGGCCGGATTCTTTTTTGTCTTGCTTTAAATAAAATTTGCTCACAACTTTTTATTTTATTTTCCAACTCAATTTCGCTTATTCCAAATTCTCCTGCAATTTTTTCAAATAACTCAGGCTGCCATAAAATATTTGCATTTTCCCAATTTCCATTTTCTAAAACATTATATACCCTGCAAAATAATTCGCTTTTTTCTCCAAGCAACTCATCAATTTCGGTTTTGTTCCACGTATAATATTTTCCTTCAACGCCTTCACTGTCTGCATCTAACGCACTGTAAAATCCACCTTCAGGCGATGTCATTTCTCTTTTTATAAACTGAATCGTTTCCGCAACAACCGTTTTATATTGCTCTTTTTTCGTGATTTGGTAAGCTTCAATATATGCATCAAGCAGCAACGCATTATCGTACAACATTTTTTCAAAGTGTGGTATTTGCCAGGATTTATCGGTGCTGTAACGGCAAAAACCGCCACCAAGATGATCATATATTCCACCCATCATCATTTTATCTAAACTTAAAGTTGCAGCGTTTAAAGCTGCTTTATCTTTATCAAAATGATAATGTCTAAGTAAGTAGAGAATAGAAAAGCTTTGCGGAAATTTAGGTGCTTGTCCAAAACCGCCCCATTCTTTATCTGAAAGCTTTAATAAATTGTCATTAATAATATACAAGGATTTCTTACCAAATGCGTTCATTTGATCGACTGCATTTAAATTATTTGCATTCGATAAATGTTGTAAAAGATTTTCCGCCTGTTCAGTTATTTCATTTCTCTTTTCCTTGTATGAATTTGCAACAGCAAGCAATACTTCTTTCCAGCTGCTTCTATTAAAAGCACGAACCGGGGGAAAATAAGTACCGCCAAAAAATGGCTTTAGATCAGAAGTTAAAAAAACATTTAGCGGCCAACCGCCACTACCTGTTATTGCCTGCACTGCATCCATATACAAATGATCAATGTCCGGGCGTTCTTCCCGATCAATTTTTATATTGATAAAATGCTCATTCATTATTTGCGCCGTTGCTTCGTCTTCAAAACTTTCACGTTCCATAACATGGCACCAATGACAGGCAGAATAACCAATGCTTATTAAAATTGGTTTGTCTTCCGCCTTAGCCTTTTGCAATGCTTCGTTATTCCATGCATGCCAGTTTACAGGGTTATGTGCATGCTGCAATAAATAAGGGCTTGTTTCATGTATAAGATGATTAGTGTATTTGTGTTTCTTCATGATTAAATATCTTAAATAAAAAAATCCCGCAGTTTGCGGGATCAGAAATTATATATTAAAATTTTATTTCTTTTTTGATGCAGCCGCAAGATAATTATCTAAAGCAGAAATCATGCTGGGTGTATGCGGCGCCGGCGCTTTTATTTCAACTTTCAAACCTGCTTCTTCGCCCGCTTTAACCGTGTTGTTACCAAAAGCACCAATTAATGCTCCGTTTTGTGAAAATTGAGGATAGTTATCGAATAAGCTGCGTACGCCGCTCGGCGTAAAAAAGCAAATGATATCAAACGCTTGATTATCCATTACCACCTTCACATCATTACTTACAGAACGATACATGAATGCCAATTGAAAAGCGCAGTTATTATTTTTCAACCAGTTCACAATTTCATTATCCTGCTGGTTTTCGCTGCATACGTACAAAAATTTTTCATTCTCCTTATGTTTGTTGATCACATCAAACATGCTCTTGTTCGTGCCGTCTGCGCCATAAAAAACTTTTCTCTTTCTATATAAAATAAATTTTTGCAGGTATAAGGCAACAGCTTCAGTAATGCAGAAATATTTGTTATCCTGGTTTATTGAAACTTTCATTTCTTCGCACATTCTGAAAAAATGATCAATGGCGTTTCTGCTGGTAAATATTACTGCAGAAAAAATTGTGAGATCAATTTTTTGCTTCCTGAATTCTCTCGCAGGTATGGGCTCTAATTTTATAAATGGATGAAAGGTAAGTTGTATCGGGTATTTTCTTTCCAATTCAAAATATGGCGATTTATCGCTTTCGGGCCTTGGCTGAGTAATGAGTATTTGCACGGATTTTTTACCAGTGAATGTTTTAACCCCATTATTAATCATGCGTAATTGCTCGATTTGTTTATAATTTATCTATCGCTGGTCTGTAGAAATAACACTTTATATATCACAAGCAATGGCATTATTTCAACAGCGCAAAGGTATATAAAAAAGTGAAACGCTGTTATGCTCAGGTTTTTACGAATGCGTGATAATGAAACAAGATAACGTATACCC
>JAFBAF010000290.1 GCA_019247895.1 Parafilimonas sp.
GGACCAACACCTGTATTTTTATCAACACTTAAAAAAGCAGTTGCAGCATCAACCGCAAATAATTGCAAAATAGAAATGTTTGTTGTAAGGCCATTGCATTTTATCCTGCTCCAATCTTTGCCGGCGTTGTTTGTTTTATAGATAAAAAAATTCTGCGAAACGCACCAGATAACTTTATTGGTTGGTGCTGAAATACCTGCAATCGATTCATTATTTTTAAGCGTTAATGAAAGCTGCCATTGTGCAAAAAGATGATTGCAAAAAACAATCATTAAAATAAGGAAAGATGTTTTTCTCATAAGCTGTAACATTGATTAGTAAATGTCTAAAATAAAAAATCCCGCCGAAAAGCGGGATTTAAAATTAGCGGAAGTGTTTATTGTTTTATAAATTTTTCAGTGCGTTGCGTTTGTCCATCATTTATGGTAATAGTGTAACTGCCTGCAATAAGTTTGCTGATATCAATTGTATTTATGGCTGAAGAAATAATTATTTTCTCTAAAATAATTTTTCCATTCATGTCAAAAATTTGCAACGATGCGTTTGCATTCTTTGATTTAAAATCTACATTGATATTGTGTGATGCAGGATTTGGAAAAACAGTAAACGTTTCTACATTATTTACAATGCTGTTATCGTTCTCTAATGTTGTTGATGCATTTGTAAAAGATTGAACACTAAATTTAGCCAGCCCGGTTAATGACCAATTGCCCAAACTATCTTCGGTTCTAATAAACAATGTATCAGCATTAGCGGGAATTTTGTTGTAAGGAATTTTAAATTTGAATTTTCCATCAGCTAATGAATCTGAAAATACTTTTCTTGTTGCGTGATTATATCCTTTATCTGAAGTAAAGAAATATTCTGCTGCAACAATTTTCACCGTGTCTTGTGTTTTTATTATTTCTATGTTTCGGTGACTTGTTATTCCCCAATTTCCATTATCATCCTTACACCGAATATATAATTTATGATGACCGATACCTAAAGCTGATGTAATTGCTGCAAAGTTTTTTTCAATAATAGTATCAGGTGATGAAACTGTGATAGGTTTTCCTTTTCCATATCCCGGATCTTTATCAAAAAAGTATTCTCCTTTTGTTATTTGTGCCTGGTTGAACGTGTTTGTTACCTGGATAGTTTTTCTTACAGGCAAACTCCATTTGCCTTTACTGTCCTTAACTCGAATATATAATTTATGAAAGCCTTCACTTACACCGGAAACATCAATATTTAGTTGATAACTGCTATCGGCGGACGCAGTTAAATTAAGTTTTGTATTTTTTCCAACACCTTGATCCTTGTCAATAAAATATTCAGCCTGCTTTATGGTTTGAGATCTCAACAAAGTTCCGGTAAAAAAAATACAAAACATTGTTAGCAATGTTTTCATAGTAATTTATTTTATAGTTCTTGCACTAATGGTTACGCTTAAGCCAGATGCTGATGTTGCAACGCCGGATGTAATTAAATTATATACTACAGGAACTGCAGCTAAACCTGAAAGCGTATACCGGTTTGAAGCAACGGCACCGCCAAATGCACCCCGGTCTGCGCCGTCTGATCCATTATTACTTCCGGCAGAATTTGTTTTAAGTTGATATTTGCCATCGTCAGTTCCTGTTTGCACAAATAAATTGGTCATGTTTGCTACAACTATGTTATTGTTTGCTGTACCAAATTGTGTTGAAAGTGTTCCTATATTATAGGTAACTTTTTCAAGATTTCCACCATTTATATTTACTGAAGCATTGGTTGCTTTTAATATGTTATTTGAAAATTCAGGTGTTGTAAACTGAAGATTTAAAACGCTTGCAGGGCCATCAAAAACATTGTTATTGCATTGTTGTATCTGGCCAGCCCAAATCAATGTTTTCAAACAAATATTATTGTTGAAATAAAGATCTATCGGGTAAACATAAAAGCTGCCATTTGTACTAAGCGCATTGCCCGAATAAAGGAAAAAATTCTCTAAAATGTAAACATCAGTAAGGTTGCTTGAAATTTCGATCGTATTAGTAAGCTTACATCTTTTAATAGTAACATTATTTACGTTTACATAGAAATATGCAAAGCTTCCGGAGCTTATATTGCTCATTCCGATGATTTGTGAACCTGAAGCATTTACAGCTATTTGCCCAATCTGTGCTTCCAAAAGATCATTTGAAGTTTTTGGGTTTTCAGATAAGAAATAACCCGGACCAATAACAACAAGTTTTTTTGTGATGCTGGCCGTTGCATATACTGATGTTGAACCTTCCACATACAAGGTATCATTATCGTTTACGCCAGCCCAATTTACTGCTTCATTAATTTCTTTAAATACCGGATAAGTTGATGTGCCGCCAAAATTATCGCCATATAAGCTGGTGCCGTTAAAATTAGATTTGTTATTTACCCGCCAGATTTTTGCGTTGGCGTGATTGACAAAAAGGCTTGCAGCAATCATTGCCGCCATCACGAGTACGTTTGTTGTTTTCATAATGAATGTTTTAATTTTTATAATAATAATTTGGGATTCTGTGAGTAATAATATTATTGCCAGCCCTCATCTGTTTTTACAAGTGTTACTATTTTATTATCGAATGGTTCTTTATAACCTGCAGGCAGATTTCCAAATGCTTCATCGCAACCGTTTGACCATTCCACTTCGCCGGAAACAGTGTATTGCAGCGCCGGCAAGCCGAAAAGGCTTTCTGTTTCTTTAGCATTTGTTACTTTAAGATTGTAAACTTTAGCATTGTCAGGACATACATATTCCATCAATATTTTTTTCGAAATATCTTTTTCTGATGGTTTGCTTTTACAACTGCAAAACAGTGCAATGCCGCATATTAATCCCGTAGTAATTATTGATTTCATAGATAATATTTTATAAAAGTTTTGATTTCAGTTCGAGGAATTCTTCTTCTGTTATTGTTCCGTTTTCTTTCAGTTTGCTTAATCTTTCCAGTTCAGTTATTCTGTTAGAGGTTGCAGGAGCGGGTGAATGAGTGTTTGCCGATAAGGAAGAAGCAGTTGTTGATACAGTTTGCTTGATACTGTCGAAACCGCTTTTTAAACTATTTGAAGGTTTCTTGTAAATCCATGAAAAAATTAAAACAAGAATGGAAGCAATTAAGGAGATCCATAATCCAAATCCTATGCTTGTGCCAGCAAAACCAAAATCTCCGGTTTGAGAAGACAGCAACGTAATCACAACACATAGTAAAGCGATCGCTCCGCATATAATTGTTCCAAACCAAATGTTTTTGTCGAGCGCTTCTGTTTGCGTTCCTATTATTGATAATATTCCGGCAATAACAAAGGCGAAGAAGGCTAAAATGCCCCATCCCCGAAAGCCGTTTATATGCACATTAAAACCAAAAGCGCCAGCAGAAAACCAGGGTAGAAAAATAGAAATAATGCCTGCAACAGCAACAGCTAATATTAGCTTTCGCTGTAAGTGTAATGTTTGAAAATTCATGGTGACAGATTTATTATTGTATAAATCTATCTGCTTACAAAAAAGTATACAATACGTAT
Source organism: Parafilimonas sp. (assembly GCA_019247895.1). GTDB lineage: Bacteria > Bacteroidota > Bacteroidia > Chitinophagales > Chitinophagaceae > Parafilimonas. The sequence goes on from JAFBAF010000290.1 coordinate 3,526, forward strand.
TTATTATTTGTACAACTGTAGTTATTATTCGCTTCGATTTCCATGAAAACCGATTATAGAATTAATGTTTTAGTTACCTTACTAACTTTACATTGTTATGAAGCTGCTGCTTTTATCCGTGATTCTATGTATTACAGGCTGCTGTTCTGTTCAGGCTCAAACAGATTCTTTGTTAAGCGAACTGAACAAACATCCTCAGCAGGATACTGTGCGTTTTTTCTTACTAAAAAAACTTGCATTTCAATACAGTTTGACTGATCCGAGTAAAGGTGTTGAAGCAGCCAATGCTGCTATTGAATTGGCAGAGAAATTAAACGATCCCGTTAAAATTGCCGGCGCCTATTCAAACAAAGCAACCAATTTTCATAAGCTTGGAAGAGATTCGCAGGCATTGGCGTTATACAGGATTGCAGCGAATATGCATTTAAATGCAGGTTATAAAAAAGGTGCGGCCAATGTTTATTTTAATATGGCCTATGTTTACTTTGATATCGGCAATTACATCATGTCAATCAATTATGAATCGCAGGCACTTGCGTTATATAAATCACTTGATCTTGTTGCTGACGAAGCTGACACTTATAATAATATTGGCAATAATTATATGCGGTTGGATGATTATTCTTCGGCCTTAAAAAACTTCTTTAAGGCGTTAAACACTTACCAGCAATTAGGTGATAAAGAAAATGGAGCATTGGTGTTATCAAATATTGGAATGACATATCATGAGTTATGTGATTCAGCAAAAGCTTTGGATTATTATCAAAAAGCTTTAGCGCTTAATATGCAAACCGGCAATAAAAAAAATCTTGCACACGATTATCAGCATATTGGTGTATTGCACGATGATGCCAACCGGTTTACTGAAGCATTGAATTATTACATGCTTTCGCTTAACCTGAATAAAGAAATAAATGATAAGCGTGAAATGGCCGCCAACATGGTAAATATCGCAACCGTTTATTCGAAGCTTAATAATTTTTCCGCAGCTTATAAAAATATAAATGATGCACTGAAAATATACAAAGTGCTTAGAGATGATTACAATACTGCTGCCTTACTAAATGAAAAAGGAAAAATTTATGTTGATTGCCCAACATCTTTTTTAGAAGATCAAAACATACAATATACACAACGATACACCACTGCTTTAAGTTATCAGCAACAGGCACTACAGCTTTCGCAAAAAATAAATTCACACTCATTGTCAGCACAAATACTCGAAGACATCAGTAACACATATGCAAAGAGTGATAAGTTTTCAAATGCGTTGAATGCCTATAAACAAGCTGTTGAATTACGGGATACAATTTTTAATGATGATCAGAAAAAACAAATCACGAAGCTCGAAATGCAATTTGAATTTGATAAAAAAGAAGCAGCAACGAAGGCTTTAAATGACAAAAAAGAAGCATTGGCATCGCAGGAAATTTCAAAACAAAAATCAATAAAAAATCTTATCATATTATCCGGCGCTGCCTTGTTGTTTGCTGCTATTGTTAGCTTTGTTCTTTATAAAAAAAGGAAAGATGCGATTGAACAAAAGAAGGAAGCAGATTTTAAAACGCAGGTTGTTGAAACGGAAATGAAAGCCTTACGTGCGCAAATGAATCCGCATTTTATTTTCAATTCACTTAATTCAATTGCAGATTACATTCAAAAAAATGAAACGCAAACCGCATCTGATTTTACTGTAAAATTTTCGAAGCTCATGCGAATGGTTTTAGAAAATTCAGAGCGTGCACAAATACCGTTGGCGAATGACCTAAAAGCTTTGGAATTATATATACAGTTAGAACGCTTTCGTTTAAAAAATAAATTTGACTACAAAATTGTAGTGGATGAAAACATAGATAGAGAAAATACTTTAGTACCGCCATTAATATTACAACCCTTTGTTGAAAACAGCATCTGGCATGGCATTGCAAAAAAAGAAGGTCACGGCACTATCATGATCAGCATACAAAAACAAAACGAAATGATCAGTTGCATTGTAGAAGATGATGGTGCAGGTATTTCAGTACA
>JAFBAF010000038.1 GCA_019247895.1 Parafilimonas sp.
CTGCCAAAAAATTATACAAGCAAATTATGTGTGCGTGCATTTGATTATAACAACGATGGAAAGCTTGATCTGTTTATTTCAGGCCGCGTTGATCCGTGGCATTATCCCAAACCTGTAAGCAGTTGCATTTTAAGAAATGATTCAAAAAATGGTAAAGCGTTATTTACGGATGTAACAAATGCTGTTGCACCGCAATTAAATAATATAGGTTTGGTTTGCGATGCGCTGTTTACCGATTTTGATGGTGATGGCAAAACCGATCTGTTACTCGCTGGTGAATGGATGCCTGTTACGTTTTTAAAAAATGAAAATGGAAAATTCAAAAATGTAACTGCTTCAACGGGTATTGCAAATAAAACAGGATGGTGGAACTCAATTGTGGCAGGAGATTTCAGGCATACAGGAAGAACAGATTATATAGTTGGCAATGTTGGCTTGAACACATTATACCAGGCAAGTGATGAATATCCTGTTTATATAACTGCAAAAGATTTCGACGGCAATGGAAATTATGATGCAATTCCTTCTATTTTCTTTCTTGATTCAACCGGTATAAAAAAAGAATTTCCGGCATTTGGCAGGGATGATATGATAAAAGAAATGATCAGCATTAAAAGAAGATTTCCAACATATCATTCATTTGGTGTAGCAACAATGGATAGTGTGATAACACCTGCCATGCGCAAAGATGCAATTCGTTTAAAAGTGAATACATCGCAATCATGTTTTTTAAGAAATGATGGCAATGGAAAGTTTACAATCATTCCTTTGCCTTTATTAGCGCAGGTTTCAACGTTAAATGGAATGATCGCTGATGATTTTGATGGCGATGGAAATTTAGATGTTTTACTTAATGGCAATGATTACGGCACAGAAGTGTCTGTTGGAAGATATGATGCTTTTAATAGTTTGTTATTGAAAGGTAATGGCAAAGGAGATTTTCAGCCATTGTCAATTTTACAAAGCGGTGTTTATATACCGGGTGATGGCAAAGCATTGGTAAAATTAGAAGGTGCTCCGGGTAAATATCTTGTCGCGGCAAGTCAGCATAAGGGCGCATTAAAATTGTATGCACTCAGAAAAAATACAAAGATCATTAAAGTAAAAGCTGATGATATAAATGCAATAATTCATTATAAAAACGGCAGCATCGAAAAAAAGGAATTTTATTATGGTTCATCCTTTCTTTCTCAATCTTCAAGATTCTTTACGGTAAATAATAACATAAGCAGTATAAATATTACAAACAGCAAAGGCGAAACGCGTTCAATAGATATAAGTAAGTAATTTTCTGAAGAATATATCAAAGCACATTGCGATTCTTAATTCAGTAGTTTTTAATTCAGCAACGGAAATATTTTACAAAGGCAAAATGGCCATGAAGGATTTTTAGCCACAGGAAAAGCCATTTGTAATATAGAAGCAAAAAAAGCTTAAAGCATTTACTTTAAGCTTACTGAATAAACTTTTCTTCCTGTTGTTTTTCCGCAGTTTTAATTATTGCTGCAATGTCGATTACTTATTACCGGGCGTGCCGTTATCATACACTTCTTCTTTTGTAATTGATCCATCGGCCAAAATATTTACACTGTACAATTTATTTTCTTTTGACATTTTCACATCGTAAAACATATTGTTTTGCGTGGTTACTTCTGTTACGCCAAGCACTTTTGTTTCTCCGTATTGCTTGTTTAATTGCATTGTAATATTTAGTGGTAAACCGTCAGCATTTAAGTATTTTAATGAATAAACAAAATTACCCGCTGGGTTGTAAAATACTTTATTGAAATTTCCATTCTGCGTAAAACTTACAAAATAGCCGGCTTTATCATCAATCCATTTTACATTTTGTGCATTGGGAAAGGTTTCTTTAAAGCGTTGCAAAATCTTTGAGCCAGGTGTTGCATAAACAGAAGATACAAACAGAACACATGCTGCAGCATAAACAATTACTTTTTTCATAACGATAGTTTTTTTAATTATTGAATGTGTGAATTTATAGTTGTATGAAGGCTAAAGTCAAATGTTACTACATCGTTGGTTTGTTAAAAACATGTAAGGATAAGTGTACGCAGTGTACGGTTTAGGATGAAACGAAGTTTGGCAGAGACGAGTATGCGAATTACATCGGTGAGTGAACGTTGCTGTATTCACATATGTTGTTGCATTGCCTTTGTTAAGTTGTGTTAATTCACTGATGAGCGGTTTAATAAAAATCCGGCTATGTACCAATTTCTAAATACCCGGTTAACCGGGTTATTCAAGTAAATATTTTATCTTACGCTGATTATTCATCATAAAAGATTGCACCATGAAATTTGCATTGCTTACTGTAACATACGGTGGGTTATTTTATAAAGGACCTGCACTCTCAATTGAACAACAAATACACAAAGCAAAAGAATTAGGTTTTGATGCGTTGGCAATTGAAACCAAACGCCCTGTTGCATCTCCGCTTGACCTTACCAAAGCAGATTGCAATCGTATTAAAAGTATTTCGGCTGATGCAGGCATTCCTATATGTTGTATTGAAAGCTTATCAAACTTTGCAGGCAAACACATGGAAGAAAGAGAAAACAATCTTGCCATGATGCGTTTCGTTTTAGAGCTTGCAAAAGATCTTGATGTAAATCTTGTAAAAATATTTGCTGCATGGCCGGGCATTATTAATGATGAAGAAGAAATATCAATGTATGGTCAATTTGAACGTGGCCTTTATTATAAACGTTTGTTTCCATCAGGCTTGCGTTTATGGAACCGATGTGTAAATGGTATTCGTGAAGTTGCTGACATAGCTGCTGACATGGGCATTACACTGGCATTACAAAATCATGCGCCTGTGCTTACAATGGGTTATGAAGATACATTAACAATGATGCAGGAAATAGACCGCAAAAATGTAAAGCTTTGTATTGATGCGCCTTTGTTTTATGAAAGACAAAGCGATGAATATATTCGTGAAGCTGTGCAGAAATGCGGTAAGAACATTGTGCATACTCATTATGGTGCCTGGAATTTTAGTGAGAATGAAGATGGCGAAATTGTGCAGGAGCCATCTCCGTCATCAGGCAATCTTGTAAACTATCAAACATTTATAGAAGAGTTGCAAAACGTTGGTTACACAGGTTATTTAACTTCTGAATATTGTTTGCCTGCTTATAAAAATCATCAGTACGCAGGCATAGAAACAATTGATCATGCTACACGCATTACATTACAATACATGAAACAACTCGTGCATAATTCTATCATGGCATAAATAATTGCACTAGTTATAGCAAAGAATAAAATGCATTTATTACGGTTTATAGAAATGCATTGATGCAGCAACCAGCTTCCAATCACCATTAATTTTTTCAACCATCCACACTTCATGCGAATAAGATTTTGTTCCGTCTTTCGCGGTTGATATTTCATCAAAGCTTGTCCAGCCACTTTCTCCATGAATGCTCATTCTGTACTTTGTTGCTGTTGCAAAACCACCTTGTCCTGAAGCTGCAGAAGATTTGCCTAACGCTGATGCAGGAATTTCAATTGATTTACCATCTGCAGTTGAAATAAATATTACACTGTATGGTTGTACGTGCCAGCAATCTGCATAACCTTTCCCATCACCCGCTCTGAAAGTGGTAGCTGCTTTATCTAACAATTTTACAATGGCAATTGAATCGTTGTTGGTTTGTGTGTGAGCGAATATGAATGTAAGAAGCAAGCAAAGTGTAAGTATGAGTTTCATGTTATTTTATTTTGATTTTATTCTATTAATCTTAATCTCCTTTTCACAAATGCATTACTTCTTTTGGCATGAGAAATACCAATTACATAAATTGTTTGTTTTGAAACGAGATAATAAATTTTATAAGGAAATTTTGAAATGATGTGTCTTCTTACAGGTGCTTTGATATAAGCGTAATGAAGAGGAGTAAGTTGAATTTCATCTAACGCTGCAAGCAAGCCATTATAAAAGCGATTGCCCAAACCTTTTACTTTCTTTTCATAATAATTAACTGCTTCTCCAGCATCATCAAAAACAATCGGTTTTATTATGAGCTCAAAAACCATATTTATCGGCGAAGTATTTTTTAAGCTGTTCTATACTCATGCCTTCATTAGGATTAGCTTCATGTAATTTTAAACGTTCTTCTGCAAAAGCAAGTTCTTCACTTGTAATAGGCATTAAGTTTTCTTCTACACTGCTCCATAGCTCTTCTGCAAGCTCGAGCTTTTCATCAGCAGGTAAAGACAATAATTGTTTTTTATCGTAAGCCATTTTAATCATTTTATTAAAGATACAAAATTGAGTTTTATTACCGTATTGTATTTAAATGTGACTTGCTTAATAATGCTTCTTCATTAAATGCAAAACGTTTTTTGTTGTTGGTATCTACAATATGTTGCAGTATTTCGAAGCTGATGTTTTCGTTGTGTTTATTGAGTTTGTTGATGAGTTCATCAACATTTGTATAGCCTTTTTCATCTAATACAATTTCGTATGTTGAGGGTTTATGGCGAAGAATGTAGGAGAGGAGTTTGGAGAGATGAGTGGTTTGGTTTGCTGTGAGCATTAATCTTTTTCTAAAGCTTGTATTTGTTCCTCTATAAAATGTCTAAAACTCGGATACCTAGTTTCACCTGGATTCCAATTAGCAAAGAACCATGTTTGCCAACTATCAAACTCTTCTTTTGGAGGAATTAGCCAAATCATTTGTTCTTCCGGATATTCGCTAATCAATATTGCTCTTGAAACATATTCTTCAAAACTTTCGGTATCGTTTTCTTTAACAGGAAAACCGCTATATAATTTAAATAATTCAGGTTGTTCTACATTCTTTAAATAATCAATTTTTTCAACAGGCATCAATGATGGATTTAAAATTGGAAAAGCCAACAAGCCATTGGTTATCTTTAAAAAGTCTTTGTAGTCATTAGGAAATGTAACCTTAAGTCTTTTTTCTGTAGCCTTTATTACTTTCTCGTAGTCTTTTCAAAGCCAATCCATTTTGATTTATGAATATCATTAGAAAAATCTTCAGGGGCATATTTTATCGATAGTATACTAAGTTTCTTGATTAGTTGTCTCCAGTCTAAACTTCCATACACTAAAGACCTGCCATTTTCCATTCTTTTATCCAAAACTTTTATTGCTTCGTTCGTAAAGTCATCACAAATTTTTTCTGATAGTTTCAGTTCATCAGTTAAAATATTTTTAAGTAACAATGGTGCAACGTGCCTTCCATACGCCATTAAAGAAAAGTTGTAACCTAAGTAATGCTGATGATATTGGGTTGCCCATTGCTTTGCAAAAAATATTGTTTTATTAATTCTGTTATTTCTTGCATTCAATTCTGCTGCGAGGCATAAAGCATCAGGAGCTGCTGGAAATTCCTGTAAATATTCATCCAACATATCGGCTGCTAAAAGCTCTTTTTCTTTTGATGGAAAACTGTCAGTTGATGATGTTGCATTGGACTTATTGTAATCACTTACTTTTCGCATTAAGACATCCATAAAGGTTTCACCTTCATTCAAATCCAATTTCTTTTTGCCTTGACCAAAATCACTAATATCTTTTAGTGATACAACAGGTTTACCATCATTCTTTTGTAATGAAGCTGTTTTAAAAGCAGTTCTAAGCAAATCAGTTCCCGACATTTCTTTCCAATCTCTTTCTTTCATTTCATAAGCCCATTTATCAATAGCTATATAACTACGATAGTGCCTTTCTAATTCATCTATATCAATTAAGTCAAAAGGAATGTAACCAGGCTTTTCATTACTTGCATACCAAAGCATCATAAAAGCCCGGTCAGGGAGCCATGTATTTCTATCATGTGGAAGTTTATGCTTCCATAATTCAGTTAATAGTTTATTTGCTTGTTTAAGAAAACCACCTGTCGCCATGTATAAAGCAGCTTCCGTTACTTTATAATAAACGTCTTCAGTTGTACCAGATTGAATCGTTCTTAGTGTTGTCTTGTTAATCATATGAGCTGAATGTAAAGTAAGCCTTATAAAACTTTAAACAATAAAATCGAGTAAATTTGAAAAAAGAATTCTAATGGCAATTTTTCAAAGAAACAAGTGATAGAATCAATACACGCGATGGCTAAAGAAGAATTTGCGGATGTTAATGTTTTGCTGGAATGCATTATGCTATTGACAAGATTGAAGCTGGTAAAAAGAATATGGCTAAAGGCAAAACTTACACAACAGATGAAGCAAAAGAAAAGTTATCAAAATGGCTTTGCTAATTTTATTAAAGAGAAGTTATGACAAACATAAAACAAGACCTCATCAATAAAATATCATCCACCGAAGATGAAAATTTGTTACTGCTATTGAAAACAGATTATGAATACTTTACTCAAAATGAAGGTAAAGATGTAACGGATGAATTGTCTGCTGAAGATAAACAAGAATTAATCAATCTGGTAAATGAGCCATTTGGGTATGAAACAATTTCTCAACAGGAACTTGATGATGCAATTAGCAAATGGCGTACAAAATAATCTATAAGAAACGTTTTCAAACCAAGCTCTTTAAACTGCTCGATTATCTTAAAACAGTATGGGGCGATAATGTTGCTGACAACTTTGTTAATCGCTTACAAGGCAGGCTTAGAACTTTATCTAAACAACCTTATATCGGCGCTTCTTCTACTGTTATAAAATCTGTTCGAAGCATTTTAATTACAAAACATAACAGGTTATATTATCGCATTAAAGATGACACTATTGAAGTATTAAACATGTACGACACGCGAAGTAATCCAAAGAAAAACCCTTATAAAAAATCTGAATAGAATTTCTGTTGACCAATGGCTGCGGGATTGAAATGGAAAACACGGTGAAGGTTTTGTGCGATAGCCTTGTGCCGGATTTGTAATGTAAAGCCCGAACTACAGTTCAATTGATGGATGGACGATGAGAGCCCCAAAACAAAACCACGATTTAAAACTGATTCATCTTATTAGCCTGACTAAAAATTATAATCAGCGCAATCAGATAAATCCCATAAATCACGGTTCAGACATCATTCTCCGTCCACCACATCTCTTTTATTATTCTTTCTTGTACGGTTGGTTTCGGCGCCGCACATCTTTACAATCCTGGGTGTGAACTTGCCCACCACATCAACCAATGCTTTCTGATGTTGCATCACCACTTCAATATCCTTGTAGGCAAATGGCGCTTCATCTAAACCGCCGCCGAGCAATTTCACATTGTGTTTGGCGAGTTCTTCTTTCAATGCATTGTGCGTAATGTTTGCCATGGCTTGTGTGCGACTCATCTTTCTGCCGGCGCCATGCGATGCGGAGTTGATGCTGGCTTCTTCGCCCTTACCTTTTACAATAAAACCGGGTGCCGTCATGCTGCCGGGAATAATACCCAATACATTTTTACCGGCAGGCGTGGCGCCTTTGCGATGCACAATCACTTCTTTGTTATTGTACATTTCTTTCCATGCAAAGTTGTGATGATTCTCCACCATCTTCATGGGCTTGCGACCTAACTGCTTTGCAATCTTTGCATGTATCACGTGGTGACAAGCACTTGCATAATCGCCAGCAAGATTCATCGCGTTCCAGTATTCGATGCCTTCTGATTCATCTAACGTTAACCAGGCAAGATGCTTTGCTTCCTGCGGCAAACGACGTTTGCTTATCGCCAACTTTGTGTAATGATTGGCAATGTTAGCGCCCAATGCACGTGAACCGCTATGCGTTAAGAAACCAACATACATGCCTGCGGGAACATTTAATGTAGCATCTGTTTCATCAATTTCAATAATACCAAACTCTGCAAAGTGATTACCACTTCCTGATGAACCTAACTGTTTCCATGCACGTGTGTGCAAGCCTTTTAATAAAGGCAATTCGAAGAACAATTTATTGTCCATCACTTCATGGTCTGGTGAGTGTTGAAACTGTGCGCCGCTGCCAAACAAAGTGGCTTCACCAAGCTCACGTGTAAAGAATGCTTCACGTTGCGTAAGGTCTTTTACATCAATATCAAAAATGCTTAAACACATACGGCAGCCAATGTCAACACCAACACCATACGGTATCACGGCATTCTCTGTTGCCAGCACACCACCGATGGGCAAACCATAACCATGATGCGCATCAGGCATTAACGCACCGGCAACT
>JAFBAF010000183.1 GCA_019247895.1 Parafilimonas sp.
TTAAAACCAAATACATCTTATTACGTTACAACATATGCAATAAACATTGCAGGTACCGCTTATAGTAATGCAATAAAAATAACCACACCGCCCCGTGCCCCAAACTCCCTGCCTGCTGCTGATATTACTGACACTAGCTTTATAGCCCGTTGGAATACTGTTGCGGATATAAATGACTATAAATTTGATGTGAGCACTCAGCCGACCTTTTCCGTTATTACTCCTGTAACTATAAATGAAACGTTTGATAACGGTAAAACTACACCGGGATGGAGTTTTTCAAAGAGCGTTACTTTAAATACAACAAAGTATGGAGGAGCTTCACCGTCTTTAGAGTTCGGCGGAGATCGCAGCCTGGTTTATTCGGAGCAATACCCCGGGTTAATTACACAAGTTAGCTTCTTTATAAGCGGAACGGGTACTGAAAACGGATCTTTACTTGTAGAAGGGTTTAACGGAGATTTTTGGGAAACTATTGATGGTATTGTTGACGTTACAAAAAGCAGGCTCACTAAAATCTATAACAGCACATCATCGCCAGCCTTGCCAAAAAGATTTCAAAAGCTAAGATTTACTTATACTAAAGGCGGAGGCGGTGCTATTGTTATTGATGATGTTAATGCGAGCTATGAATTACAAACACCTTCATTTTTATTTCAAAGTATTGATGAAAGTAATAGCACTGTATTGATAACAGGTCTTAAAGATCACAGCAAATATTTCTATAGGGTCCGCTCAAAAAATAAAAATGGACTGTCTGTATATTCTAATTTAACTGAGGTGGACATGTGCACTAATCCTCAGTTAATAAGCATTGAAAAAGAAGAGTCAAAATGTAATGGAGATAACGCCGGCTCGATACATGTTCAGGCTGATGGTATTGAGTTAAGCTATCTCTGGAATGGTCCGAATAATTTTATTTCAGGCGATAAAGACATAACTAATCTTGCGGCGGGTAATTACCAGTTAAGCATATCATCTAAAAAACTATGCACTGTTGATTCAACAATTATTCTGCATGAACCAAATGCATTGCATCTTTCAATAAAGGCAGATTCATTTATTTGTAAAGGTGTGCCAACAACTATTATTTTAAATGCTACCGGTGGAACGGGAAAATATTTATATAGCTTACTTGATGGAATAAGTACAAAAGGGCCGCAAAAGAATAATGAATTTATTGTTAGTGAGGGCATTTACACAGCTGCTGTAAGTGATGATAATAATTGTTCATATGCAACATCGCCCTTTCAAATTAAACTAAAAGATTGTGATAGTGCTTTCGATGATCAATCATTTAAAGCCAATATATTTCCTAATCCTGCAAATAACGAATTTGTGTTAACCACAAAAACCTCAAGCAACAAGAAAATGCAGCTATTTGTGAGTGATTCGTGGGGTAAAAAAGTATATCAGTCGCCAATCAATATTAATAAGAAATATTCTTTTGGGAAAGATTTCGCAGCAGGAATTTATTTTGTTAAGCTGCAACAAGGTGATGTTAAGCGAACAATAAAAATAGTAAAGTTAAATAAGTGATTTATAGAAAGTTTTATTTTCCATACACCTCAAGCATTTTTTTCAAATCGTCAAGTGTATTGATTTCTGATGCAGGTTTATCTTTTCGCCAACGTTTAATACGTGGAAAGCGAAGTGCTACACCGCTTTTATGACGGTTGCTTGCAGCAATGCCTTCAAATGCAATTTCAAAAACAAGTTCTGGTTTTACTGTGCGGACAGGTCCGAATTTTTCTAACGAATTTCTTTTTACAAACGAATCAACCTGTGCAAATTCTTTATCTGTTAATCCTGAATATGCTTTGGTAAAAGGCACCAATCTGTCTTCATCTTTTACAGCAAAAGTATAATCAGTATAAAGCGTGCTTCTTCTGCCGCTTCCTTTTTGCGCATAAATCATCACCGCATCAATTGTAAGTGGATCAATTTTCCATTTCCACCAATCTCCTACCTTTCTACCCACCTGGTAAATGGATGCTTTGCGTTTCAGCATTATTCCTTCAGCATTTATTTCTCTGCTTGTTGTGCGTGTTGCTGCCAATTCATCCCAATTATTAAAATGGATGATGGGTGATAACCGTAATGCAGGTTCATTAACATCCGCAACAATTTTTTCTAAAATTATTCTGCGTTCTTCCAATGTTCTGTTGCGAAAATCTTCGCCTTCAAACTCTAATAAATCATATGCAATAAAACCAACCGGCGATTCTTTTAATTGTTTCGATGTAACATTCTTTCTGCCGATTCTTGTTTGCAATAATGCGAAAGGAAGAATTGTAAATTCATTTGTTGATGCATTTGCATTTGTGAGTGAAATAATTTCACCATCCAACACCGTTCCTTCCGGTAGTTTTTGCTGAAGCATTGCGTACTCAGGATACTTATCGGTCACCAATTCTTCACCTCTGCTCCATACAAATAATTCATTATTTCGTTTGATGATTTCGCCACGAATGCCATCCCATTTCCATTCAGCCTGCCATTCATTTGCTTCACCTAATGTTTCAGGATTTTCTTCCAGCGCATACGCTAAATAAAATGGATATGGTTTTGAGAAGTCAATGTTTGTTGAATGTTCGCTTAACAGATCATCAAACGCAGTTGTCACCGGATCCCAATTACCGCTGATGCGATGTGCAATAACAGATGGTTCAAGCTTTACAGTTTTTGCCAAAGCATTCACCATTTGTTTTTGTGATATACCGATGCGGAAATTTCCTGTCAATAGTTTATTAAAAACAAAGCGTTCATCTTTATTCATGCTGCGCCAGCAACCTGTTATAAAATCTTTTTTTATTGATTCATCCTGTTTATCAAGACTTATTAATTTTTCTATATAGAATGATAAGGATGATACTGTTTTTTCTTCTGATTTTTCAGGTAATAACAAGGCAATTGTTTCCGCCATATCGCCAACTGAACCATAACATTCGCTGAATAACCAGCCAGGTAAATTTCGAATTTCGATACACCATTGTGGTAATAAAGATGAGTTTACTAATCTGCGGGGCCTTCTTCCGCTGAACAATGCAATTACCCAAACTTTATCTTTATCATCAGCCAATGAAAAATAATTAATGAGTGCATCTTGTTTTTCCAATGTTTTTGTTGATGAACCTAATGAAGTTACAAGCTCTGAAAACAAAGCCATTCCATCTTTAGCTTTTGAATCTCTTAGTATATCATCAATGTTCATCGCTTATAGTTTATTAAATGAAAATAACCATCGTTCATCATACATAAATATTTCTGCTTTAAATTTATATTGTAAGTAATGTAAAGCAATAAATACATATTGTAATGCGTTACTTGTAAAATCCAATATATGATCTACTATCTTGTATATTTAAGTTCAGCTTCACATTTATATTCAAACCAGGAATTGGCCGATATTCTGTCAGCGAGCAGATTAAACAACAGTAGAAAAAATATAACAGGCATTTTGTTATATCATGATGGAAATGTGATACAAGTGCTTGAAGGCGATAGGGAAGAAGTGACAGCACTTTATTCGATTATAAAAGAAGATAGCCGCCATAAACAAGTAATAAAAATGGTTGATGGCATGAGTGATGAACGCAATTTTCCAGACTGGTCAATGGGATTTAAAGCAATAGATAAAGAAGAATGGAATGAATATGCAGGATATGTGCAATTGAATTCTTCGGCATTGATTTCTTTAATTAAAAAGAAAAATACAAAAATTGATGCAGTGGTAAAATCGTTTGTTACATCTAATATGAAATTATAAACAATACATTATTCTTTATCAGATGATTCAATTGTAATTGCGCTTTCAGAAACAGGTTCATTTAACTCGCCTGTTTCTTCGTCTTCTGTACCATACTCTGTTTTTACTTCAGCGCTCCAAATTCCCTGTTCATTTAAATACCTGCTGAACACAGATTGATAGCCGTGTGTTACATATACTTTTTCTGCCTCTGTTGCTTTTATGGCTTGCAATAATCCATTCCAGTCTGCATGATCGCTTAACACGAAAGCGCCATCAACATTTTTTCTTCTAACATTGCCGCGAACATGCATCCAGCCGCTGCAAACACCAACAGACATTGGTGCAAACTTGCGTTGCCATGTGCTGCCATCTGCGCCTGGCGGCGCAATCACAATACAACCTTTTAATTTTTCTTTTGATGTTTCCGGCGTTACACGTTCTGCATTAATTTTTGGTAAGGGAATATTCGCATTCACCAAAGCCATGTGCATATTATATGTTGCGCCATGCATATAAATTGTTTCATCAAAATCTTCCAGCGCTTTCAACACACGTTGCGCTTTGCCTAAACTATATGAGATGATGATGCTTGCTTTGTTCAAAGCTTTGTTCGCAAGAATCCAGTTGCGCATATTTTCAAAAATGTCTTCCTGATCTTTCCAGCAATAAATAGGCAAGCCAAAAGTTGATTCAGTTATAAATGCATTGCATTTCACAGGTTCAAATTCACCACTCAATCCATCATTCGCAACTTTATAATCGCCGCTTGCAACCCACACTTCATTATTATATTCAACGCGTATTTGTGCGGAACCAATAATATGCCCGGCAGGATGCAAGGAAACTTTTACACCATTAATTGTTTTAGATTCACTCCATTCTAAAGTTTCATAATTATTATCGCCAAGCCTGGCTTGTAACAAAGGTTTGGTAAGTGTATGACATAAATAATTTTTGCTTCCCCATTTCGCATGATCACTGTGTGCATGCGTGATGATGGCATAATCAACCGGCTTCCATGGATCAATATAAAAATTGCCGGCTCTGCAAAACAAACCTTTATCTGTAAACTCGATCAATTGCATCGTGTGTGAATGTAAACAAAAATGTTACCGTTTTGTTTTAGAATTTCTATGAAACATTACTCAGACAATCGCATTAACAGAACATACGGGATTGCTCATAAAATTATTTTGTGTAATGTTATAAGTTTGCGGCAAAACATTAATTGAATTATTCAAAATAAAAATTAAATAATGTCAGAAGATTCAAAAGATATCAGTAAATGTCCGTTCCACAATGGTAATATGAAACATAATGTTGCCGGTGGCGGCACAAGAAACCGTGATTGGTGGCCTGATCAACTAAAGCTAAATATTCTGCGCCAGCATTCATCTTTATCAAATCCAATGGATAAAGATTTTAATTACGCTGAAGAATTTAAAAGTCTTGATTTCGAAGCTGTAAAAAAAGATTTGTATGCTTTGATGACCGATTCGCAAGATTGGTGGCCTGCAGATTTTGGTCATTATGGTGGTTTGTTTATACGCATGGCCTGGCACAGCGCCGGTACATATCGTGTAACGGATGGCCGTGGCGGTGCAGGTGCAGGCATGCAACGTTTTGCGCCGTTAAATAGCTGGCCGGATAATGTGAGTTTGGATAAAGCCCGCAGGTTGTTGTGGCCTATCAAACAGAAATATGGAAAGAAAATTTCATGGGCTGATTTGATGATTCTTGCAGGCAATATTGCGCTTGAATCAATGGGTTTTAAAACGTTTGGTTTTGCCGGCGGACGTGAAGATTTGTGGGAAGCGCAGGAAGATGTGTACTGGGGCGCGGAAACAACGTGGCTTGGCAATGATGTGCGTTATGCAAAAGGTTCGGAAGGTGTTGTTGAAAATCATGGTGTGGTACCAACGGATGAAGATCCGGGCAGAAGAATACATTCTGAAAATTTAGAGAATCCTTTGGCTGCGGCACACATGGGTTTGATATATGTAAATCCAGAAGGGCCTGATGGTAATCCTGATCCGGTTGCGGCTGCACATGATATACGTGTCACTTTTGGCCGCATGGCGATGAATGATGAAGAAACTGTTGCGTTAATTGCAGGTGGTCACAGCTTTGGTAAAACACATGGCGCCGCACCTTCAGAACATTTGAGTAAAGAACCGGAAGCCATGGATGTGGAGTTACAAGGCTTTGGCTGGGCGAATAGTTTTGGAAGTGGTAAAGGTGCAGATACAATTACCAGCGGATTGGAAGTTATATGGTCGAAGACTCCAACACAATGGAGCAATAATTTCTTTGAAAATTTATTTGCATTTGAATGGGAATTAACGAAGAGTCCTGGCGGTGCACATCAATGGATTGCAAAGAATGGAGAAGCAATTATTCCTGATGCATATGATGAAAATAAAAAACATCCGCCACGAATGCTTACTACAGATTTGGCGTTGAGGTTTGATCCTGCTTACGAAAAAATATCAAGGCATTTTCTTGAAAATCCGGATGCATTTGCAGATGCGTTTGCACGTGCATGGTTTAAATTAACGCATCGTGATATGGGTCCGAAATCCCGTTACTTAGGTCCTGATGTTCCACAGGAAGAATTGTTGTGGCAAGATCCAATTCCCGCAGTTGATCATAAATTGATTGATGAAAATGCCATTGCTTCATTAAAAGAAAAATTGGTGCAATCAGGCTTGAGTGTCTCCGAACTGGTATCAACAGCGTGGGCTTCTGCTTCAACTTTCCGGGGTTCAGATAAACGTGGCGGTGCAAATGGTGCACGCATTCGTTTGGCTCCGCAAAAAGATTGGAAGGTGAACAATCCTGTTCAATTACAAAAAGTGTTGAGTGTGTTGAAAAACATTCAAAAAGAATTTAACGATGCACAAACAGATGATAAGAAAGTTTCGTTGGCAGATTTAATTGTATTGGCGGGTTGCGTGGCTGTTAAAAAAGCGGCGCAAGATGCGGGACATGACATTACTGTTCCATTTGCGCCCGGCCGTATGGATGCTTCGCAAGACCAAACAGATGTTGAGTCAATAAATCATCTTGAACCACAAGCTGATGGTTTCCGCAATTATCGTAAATCACAATCACGTGCATCAACAGAAGAATTATTAATTGATAAAGCGCAGTTGCTCACATTAACTGCACCTGAGTTAACGGTGTTGGTTGGTGGTTTGCGTGCATTGAATGCAAATTATGACGGTTCGAAACACGGCGTATTTACGCAACAGCCAGCGAAGCTTACCAATGATTTCTTTGTGAATTTACTTGACATGAATACAGCATGGAAAGCAATGGATGAAACCAAAGAAGTCTATTTAGGAACTGATAGGAAAACCGGTCAACCTAAATGGACTGCAACACGGGCTGATTTAGTGTTTGGCTCAAACGCAGAATTAAGAGCAATTGCAGAAGTGTATGCAAGTGAAGATGGAAAAGAAAAATTTATAAAAGATTTTGTTGCTGCCTGGAATAAGGTTATGAATTTGGACAGGTTTGATCTTGCTTAAATAAAAATCACAAAACAGAAAGGCAGTCAATTGGCTGCTTTTTCTGTTATTACACAAGAAATCAATAATTAATTTGAGTATCAAATAAAATTAAACACCTATATAATTCTGCGGAGTAATTGCTTTCAATTCCTTTTTTATCTCGTTACTTACTTTCAAACCGTCAATAAATTTATGCATGGACTTTTTATCAATTGCTGAATTGCCACGTGTTAGTGCTTTTAATGCCTCATAAGGATTTGGATAATTTTCTCTTCGCAAAATTGTTTGAATACCTTCTGCAACAACTGCCCAATTTTTTTCTAAATCTTCATTCAATTTTGCTTCATTCAATAATAATTTGCTTAAACCTTTTTCAATTGATAGGATTGAAATAAATGTATGCGCAACCGGCACGCCAAGATTTCTTAAAACAGTTGAATCAGTTAAATCTCTTTGCAATCTTGATATTGGAAGTTTTGATGCAAAATGTTCAAACAGTGCATTGGCAACACCAAGATTTCCTTCTGCATTTTCAAAATCGATCGGGTTTACTTTATGCGGCATGGCAGAGGAACCAACTTCACCTTCTTTTATTTTTTGCCTGAAATATTCCATGCTTATGTACAGCCACATATCACGGCAAAAATCAATTAAAATATTATTGATACGTTTTATTGCATCAAAGTGTGCTGAGAGATAATCGTAGTGTTCGATTTGTGTGGTGTATTGCAAACGCTGCAAGCCTAAACTTTCAATAAATTCATTACCTAATTTCTTCCACTCTTTTTTTGGGAACGCAATTGCATGCGCATTAAAATTTCCAGTCGCGCCTCCAAATTTTGCAGCAAACGGGATTGTTGAAAATAATTTTATTTGATTATCTAATCGTTCAGCAAAAACCATTAACTCTTTGCCCAATCTTGTTGGCGATGCAGGTTGCCCATGTGTATGCGCCAGCATCGGAATATTTTTCCATTGATCAGCAAATGATTTTAATTTTTTCTGTAAATTAATAACGGCAGGTAAATATTCATTTTCCAAACAATCTTTCCAGCTTAATGGAATTGCCGTGTTATTAATGTCTTGGGATGTTAATCCAAAGTGTATCCATTCTTTTTCTGCTGATGCATCTGTGTTTTCCAGCTCTTGTTTTAAAAAATATTCAACGGCTTTTACGTCATGATTGGTTGTGGCTTCAATTTGCTTAATCTGTTCTGCATCATTCAGGCTAAAATTTTCTGCGAGCGCCTGAAGCGCCTGTTTTGTTTTGGCTGATAATTTGAAAAATTTTTTATCGGATAAAAAAATAAAATATCCTACTTCAACTTTTACCCGATACTTCATTAAAGCGAATTCTGAAAAATATTCGTCTAAATGCGCAACCTGCTTACGATAGCGGCCGTCAACAGGAGAAATTGCAGTAAGATTATTTAGTTCCATATTATTAGTCGATAGTCGATGGTCCATTGTCCATAGTTTTCTATGGACTATCGTCTTTTGACTATCGACTTTTTCTCTTTCCTTTGCCGCAAAACTAATTTAAACAATTGAAGAAGATTAAAGTTGGTGCGGTAAGTTATTTAAATACCAAACCCTTATTGTATGGAATTGAGCACTCAAAGAAACTAATGGAGCAAATTGACCTGGTAAAAGAATATCCTTCTAAAATAGCAAGCCAGTTGTTAGATGGAGACATTGATGTTGGTCTCGTTCCCGTTGCGGTTATACCAAAAATGAAAGAGCATTATATTATTTCAGACTATTGTATTGGTGCAGACGGGAATGTTGCTTCGGTTTGTTTATTTAGTGAAGTTGCGTTAGATAAAATTGATAAAATATTGCTCGATTATCAAAGCAAAACGTCAGTTGCGTTGTGCAGAGTATTATTAAAAAATTATTGGAAAAAAGAAATTGTTTTAGAAGATGCAAAAGAAGATTTTACTGATAATATAAAAGATACTACTGCTGCGGTTTTAATTGGAGACCGTGCATTAAAGCAACGGCAGAAATCTGAATATATTTATGATTTGGCAGGCGAATGGAAGTCTTTTTCAGGATTGCCATTTGTATTTGCAGCCTGGATTGCCAACAGAGTATTGCCTGAAGATTTTATTAAATTATTCAACGAAAAAAATGCTGAAGGTATAGATAATATTGCTGAAGTTTTGAAACAAACGACATGTGAGTATTACGATTTGAACGCTTACTATAAAAGAAATATTTCTTATATTTTAAACGATGAAAAAATGAAAGGTTTGGAATTGTTTTTAGATTTATTGCAGAAGTTATGATTGCATTTATTTTTGAGATGTAATTTATATGCCACCAAAGAAGCTGTTATTATTTTTTTTATTGTTACAATGCTATGCTGTATATTCTCAAAAGAAACAATTACCGGATAGTATAAGACAGTTGGTGCTTGCTGCGAGATATCACGCAGGGTTTGTTTTTGCGCACAATATTTACGTTCAAAATACCAAAGGCGCACATCCAAACGGTTTTGAATTCGAGTATTCTCATTTGCGCAGCGATTCTGCCACTGTAACTAAATTTAAATGTTATCCGCGTTCAGGTTTTAGTTTTACGTATGTTGATTATCACAGAGATTTATTAGGCAAGGGCTATTCATTAAGTTATTTTCTCGAACCTAATTACAGGCTTGGTAATCGTTTAAGAATGTCCTTGCGTGCTTCCGCAGGTTTTTCGTATCTCACTAATCCTTTTGATTCTGTAAAAAACCCCGCTAATCAAAGTTATAGCGGGCATATCAATTCATTTTTGCAATTAGATTTAGGATTAGCATATCCGGTCAGCCGCCATTTTGCTGTGTATGCATGTGGAAATTTTTTTCATAATTCAAATGGTGGATTTAAGCAGCCTAACAGCGGGGTTAATTATATAAATGCTTCGATTGGTTTGCAGTATTATACTTACTCATCTTACTTTCCTGCTTATAAAAAACAAAGCGATACTTCGTGGAGACATAACGGGTTTCAGTATGACATATCATTATATTATTCACCAAAGGGCGGATATAATGCAGATTCAACGCCACACAAAAAATTATTAATTGGCACAGAGGTGCAGGTAATAAAACAAGTAAGTGTTTTGGATGCAATAACAGCAAGTGCTGAGATTTATTATGATGAAGCATTAGGCAGTGAAAAGAAAACCTTTATTTTCGATTCTTCGTCTAATGTTTTGGCAGGCTTATTAATTGGTCATCAATTTTTATTAAACCATTTTACTTTCACGCAACAATTAGGTTTTTACATTTATAAGCAAACAGATCTGTATGATGCCGTTTACAGGGGTCGCAAATTATATCATACAACATACCAGCGATGGGGATTGTATTATAATATAAAAAAGCACTGGTCCGTTGGTATTAATATGTTAGCACATTACCAAATTGCAGATTTTATTGACGGAAGAGTGATTTACCGAATCAGGTAATTATCTAAACAGATCTGCAGCAATTCCGTCAGCAAATAGTTTTCCTTTGTTTGTTAGAATAAGTGAGCCATTCTTTCTTTCCATTAAATTTTGCTGAATAAATTTTTGTGCGTCGTTTAAAATATCATTACTGATTTTTTGTTCAGATAAGTTTTTTAAATGATTGAGATCAACGCCTTCAGCAGTGCGCAGGCTTGTCATTATATATTCATTTATTTTTTGGGTTGATGTGAGCTCTTCTTTTTGGCAAGGCAAAATATTTTTTTCAATGTTTTGAATATATAAGCTGTTGTTTGAAATATTCCATTGCCTTGATGTTCCGTTGTAAGAATGAGCAGACGGACCTAAGCCAATATAAGGTTTGCCTTGCCAGTAACTGCTATTATGTTTACTTCTAAAACCAGCTTTTGCAAAGTTTGAGATTTCATAATGCTCATAATCATTTTGTGCTGACCATTCCATTAAAATTTCGAAATGCGTGCTTTGTTTCTCTGTATCAACATCTGTTTTTTTATCTTGTAAAATCATTTTTTGCAAAGCCGTATTCGGTTCAACTGTTAATGCATAACAGGAAAGATGCGGCACATTTAATTGCTTTGCTGTTTCAAGGTTTTTTATCCATTCTTCGCCGGATAAGTTTGGCGTTCCATAAATAAGATCAATTGATATATTTTCAAATCCGAGATTCTTTGCAAGAACAATACTATTGTATGCCTGCATTGCATTATGTACACGATTCATCCACAGCAGATCATTATCAAAAAAACTTTGCACACCAACACTTAAACGATTTATGCCAATTGCTTTCCAGGCTACTAATTTTTCTTCATTAATATCGTCAGGATTTGCTTCCAATGTTATTTCTGCATTTATATTAACATCAAACAATTTGTTAAGCTTTTCAATCGTAAATCGTAAATCGTCAATCGTTAATAATGACGGTGTTCCTCCGCCAAAATATATTGTTGAAATATTTTCTGAGATATAACCGTTTCTTAATTCTGCTTCACGGCAAATTGCATTTACCATTTGCGGCAATAAATTTTGTGAAACAGAAAAATGGAAATTACAATAATGGCAAGCCTTTTTGCAAAACGGAATATGAATGTAAATGCCTGCCATGAAATAAGTTTTGTAATCTTGTTGAGAGCAAATGGCAAAATTAATTCAATACAAGGTTTATGTTTTGTTGTTTTCTGTGTTTTGTATTTTGTTTAATATTCTTAATGCACAAACCAAATTCAAGCTTATAATTCATCCTGTTTCAATTGATACATTAACCATTTCATCTTTAAACCTTCAAAATAGCTTTGATAATAAACAAAATTGCATTCAATACGTAAATCACCTGCCTTCTTTGCTTGCAATCAAAGGTTATGCAGCAGCTTCTGTTGATTCGGTCTGGGAAGATTCAACTTCTGTTTCCATAAAACTTTTTACAGGTGATAAATATCAATGGCTAAATCTTTCAGTAAATGATTCAGATTATGTCTTGCTGAATGCGCTCGGTTATAATATGAATAACTTCAGCAAACAAAATTTTTCGTCTGAAAAACTCGAACAGTTGTATAATGATGTACTGAATTATTATAATAACAACGGTTACCCGTTTGCTAATATTTTTTTAGACAGCTTAAAAATAACCGATAATAATATTACTGCACATCTTAAAATAAAAAGCGGCGCATTATATCATATTGACACAGTTATTATTGAAGGCGGCGCACAT
>JAFBAF010000264.1 GCA_019247895.1 Parafilimonas sp.
ACGCTTATTACGCCAACATCTCCGTTAATATTTTTATTTTTTTCTTTAATAATATAATCGCAGGCTTGCTGTAAACTGTAATTGCAATACTCAATTACAGAAGAGATGGAATGAGCGATCACATGATTAATGAGCAATTCACCATCGCCTGTTCCAGATACTGCACATGTTTTATTGTTTGCATAACAACCTGCGCCAATCATGCAGCTATCACCAATTCTTCCCTGTAAACTATTTGTAGTTCCGCCTGTAGACGTAGCCGCTGCAACATTTCCTTTTTTATCAACGGCAACAGCGCCAACTGTGCCATGCACACGTTGTTTTAAAACATCCTGTAAAAAATTTTTATCACGTTCCTCCATAAACAAATCATATTGATGCGGCGTAATAAAATATGCGTCTGCTTCCAATTCTATGTCTTTACTTTTTCCAAATTGCAAGGCGCCGTTGCCTGATAACATAACATGATTTGTATGCTCCATTACATAACGCGCTAATTTAACGGGGTTCTTTACACGTTGAACCATAGAAACAGCGCCTGCCTGCAAGGTTTCGCCCTCCATAATAGAAGAATCCATTTCTATTTCGCCTTTATTATTTAAAGCACTGCCTCTGCCTGCGTTAAACAACGGGTTATCTTCAAGTTGCAAAACAGCTTCCTGAACAGCATCTGTTGCACTGCCTCCTTTTTCTAAAACTCGATATGCGCTTTTAATAGCTTTTTCTAACCCGTTTGTATAACCAGTTTTATTTTGTTTGATATAATCTGAATCGGGCCCTGCGCCGCCATGGATAGCTATTGAAATTTTTTGCATAAGTAATTGTGATGACAACAACTTTCATTGCTTATCTTAATGAATGATATTTAATCGGAATTTTACCTGCGAATAGAATCGCTTTTTGTACCAGTTTTGTTTTGTGAAGAATCTTTTGCCATAGGCATTCTTATATCTGTTGAATCAGATGCACTCATGCCGGAATCTGACATTGAATCATTAGGTAGCTGCCTATCCGGCGATGTGCTTACTGAGGCAGAATCTATTCCGCCATTATTTTGATTATTGTTGGTACATGCGGACAAACCGATCACACACACTAATACTGTAATAACTAAAATTTTAGTGGATTTCATAGTTAAACTGTTGTGGTTACTTCCTTTTCTTTTTGAAATAAACAATCAATGCCGTTGTTACAGCGGCAGCAATAATTGTATTTCGAATTAATTCTTTGCGGTTATATTTCCAGTCTGCTTTCATTCCTCTTTCTGCGAATATGTTGGGAATATGCCCATGCCTCAGATCATCAATAATTCCTTCAACCATATTAATGCGGTCAGCAAGAATTAAATTCAACCAATGGCCATAATCTCCTTCGCTTAATTTGAATGCAGCTCTTCTTATTATACCACTTAAGCCGGAAGGAGGATTAGGTGTTCCAAATACTGCGGTTATATTGGGGCGTTCAATTGAATGAAGTATTTCTTCATGCACCGGTTGCAGCGCAGGTCTTTCATAATTTAAACGTTTATGATCATCACCGGTATATTTTTTCATTGGATAAGTTGGTTCATTTTCAGGATCTGCATCCATGTTCCAACCGGGAATAGTTTTATAATCAAAATTTATGTCTTGCATACAATATTTTTTAAGCGTTTGCTGATGGAGGAATTAAAACAGTTTTAATACAGTTATCGAGCTTTGCTGAAAAGATGTGATACGCATCTGAAATTTCTTCCAAAGGAATCCGGTGCGTGATTAGATCTCTTGGGCGAATATGACCTTGCTGAATATGATTGAACAATGTGGGCAATAAACGTTTTACTGCTGCCTGGTTTGCACGCAGCGTTATTCCTTTATTCATTAAAGAACCAATCGGAACAAGATTAGCAGGCGGACCATACACACCTATTACTGATACAATGCCACCTTTTTTTACAGAATTAATGGCCCAATGCAATGCTGTTGGTGAGCCGGCCTGCATCAACAAAAGCTTCCCAGTTATCCAGTGCAGCGGAGCACCTGCAGCTTCACAACCCACTGCATCAATGCAAACATCAGCTCCGTACCAATCAGTAATTTTTTTGATGAACAAAACAGGATCGCCTATTGATTCAAAATTGTATGTTTCTGCAAATGCAAATTCTTTTGCTTTTTCCAAACGGTATTCAACCCTGTCAATTACAATCACTCTTGCTGCACCGAAAAACCATGCACACCTTGCAGCCATTATTCCTACCGGCCCGGCGCCAAATACTACAACAGTATCACCTGTTTTAATGCCGCCTTGCTCTGCTGCCTGGTAACCCGTTGGAAAAACATCAGTGCACAACACTGCATCTTCGTGATCCATCCAGTCAGGAATAACAGTTGGGCTAACATCTGCATAGGGTACTCGTACATACTCGGCCTGTCCGCCATCGAAACCACCGGATGTATGCGAATAACCAAAGAAACCACCTACTGCAGTTGCCTGCGGATTTGATTCGTGGCAGTTACCGTACAATTCCTGTTTACAAAACGGGCATTGTCCACAGGCGATGTTAAAAGGCACCAACACTGTATCGCCTACTTTTAATTTTTGTACTGATGATCCTACTTCTTCAACAACACCAATAAATTCATGACCGAATGTTGTGCCTACTCGTGTATCAGGAACAAGTCCATGATAGATGTGCAGATCAGAGCCGCAAATACAAGTGCGTGTTACACGAACAATAGCATCATTTGGATGTTCAATTTTTGGATAAGGCTTATGGGAAACTCTTATGCGGTAAGGACCGCGGTAATTCATTGCTAACATAGAAATTGGTTTAGGTTAAATCTATTTACCCGAAAAAGTATGCCGCGATAAAAATTCCGATTATTTTTTGTATTTAACAACAAAAAATTCTTTCGTGCTAAGAATGACGTAATTAAAAAATAACTTACCTAATACGCCTTTGAAGGTGCAAGCGTTGTACTGTTCTATGTTTTTTATTGAGGATTACGTTTCACAGTTTAGTTGTTTAATGTTTTATTCAATAATGGCATGTCTATTAAACAACGGAAAAACGTAACACATTAAACTAATTTGTATTGGCATAATTTTTCTAATATACTATGTTACGTTAATTCTAACGATAATAACGGCCAGGAATCATAATCAGAAAACAGAAGGATTTATGCAAATAATTGATATAAAAGTTATGCGCGGACCTAACTATTGGTCCATTTACAGGAAGCAGCTTATTGTAATGAAATTAGACTTACAGGAAGCTGAACAAACACCAACCAATAAAATTCCGCGGTTTGGAGAACGGCTTGAACAAGCTATGCCATCATTATATGAACATCGCTGTTCAGAGAAAAAGCCGGGCGGTTTTTTTGAACGTATTAAAAGAGGTACATGGCTTGGTCATGTAATTGAACATGTGGCCCTCGAAATGCAATCACTTGCAGGCATGCCCTGCGGTTTTGGGCGTACACGTTCTGTACCCGGAAAAAAAGGCATTTATAATGTTGTGTTTGCATACCAGGTAGAAAGCGCAGGCATCTATGCAGCTAAAGCCGCTGTAAATTTCATAGATGCTTTAAAAAATAATCAGCCTTACAATTTACAAAAAGATATTGATGCCTTAATTGACATTAATAAGAATGAAGGCATTGGCCCAAGCACACAATCTATTTTAAATGCAGCTAAAAAAAGAGGCATCCCTTATAAGCGCCTTGATGATAATTCATTTATCATGTTTGGGCAGGGGGTTAATAAAAAGCTGATAGAAGCAACCATGGCTTCAACTACCAGCAGTGTAGGTGTTGATATTGCCTCTGATAAAGAAGCTACAAAAAAATTGCTTGCAAAAAATTTTGTACCGGTTCCTGAAGGAACTGTGGTAACTAATGTAGAAGATTTAAAAGAAGAACTGGAATCTATTGGTTTTCCGGTAGCAATAAAACCATTAGATGGAAACCAGGGCCGTGGTATTACAACAAACATCAACACAGTTGAAGACTCCCTTATTGCATTTAATAAAGCAAAAAAAATCTCGAACCAGGTTATTATTGAAAGATTTATTAAAGGAATGGATTACCGTTTCCTGGTGATCAATTATAAACTGGAAGCAGTTGCAAGAAGAACGCCTGCAATGGTAATGGGAGATGATCATTCTACTATTCAACAATTAATTGATAAGGTAAACAGTGATCCGGACAGAGGTGATGGTCATGAAAAAAACCTGACAAAAATTAAAGTGGATACGCAAACACTTTCTATTCTTGCTAACAAAAACCTTACACTCGATTCTGTTTTGCATGATGGTGAAATCTTATTTTTAAAAGACACTGCCAATCTTAGCACAGGTGGTGTTGCAAGAGATGTTACCGGGTCTGTTCATCCAGCCAATATCTTTCTTGCAGAACGTATTGCCCGCTTAATGAATCTTGATATTTGCGGCATTGATGTAATTGCAGAAGATATCACTCAACCCATCACCCAAAAAACCGGAGCAGTAATAGAAGTAAATGCCAGCCCGGGCTTCCGTATGCACGTTTGCCCAACTTACGGCACACCAAGAAATGTAGGTGAAGCAGTAATTAAAATGTTGTATCCAAACAACACTTCTTCACGCATACCAATTGTTGCCGTTACGGGTACAAATGGCAAAACATCAACAACAAGATTAATTGCACATATTGCAAAATATGCAGGCAGGAATGTTGGTTATACCACAACAGATGGAATTTATATACAGGATCAACAAATATATTCAGGCGATTGCAGCGGCCCCGCAAGTGCCGAAGTTGTGTTAGGCGATTCAAGTGTAGATTTTGCCGTACTTGAAACAGCACGAGGCGGCATATTGCGTGCAGGTCTTGCGTTTGATAAATGCAACATCAGTATCATAACGAACATTACAGAGGATCATCTTGGGCTAAACGACATTAACACAATTGAAGATTTAGCAAAAGTAAAATCTGTAGTTGCAAGAGCTACAGCCGATGATGGCTTTGCTATTTTAAATGCAGATGACGACGTTGTATATGCACTAAAAGATGAACTTGATTGCAATATTGCTTTGTTCAGCCTTGATGAAAGTAATGAACGCATAAAAACACATTGCGAAAATGGTGGCTGGGCAGCAATTATTGAAAAAGGTTATTTTACTATTTGCAAAGGTGAGTGGAGAACACGTGTTGCGAGAGTAAATGAAGTGCCCCTTACAATGGAAGGCCGTGTAAGCTGTATGATAAAAAATA
This sequence comes from Parafilimonas sp., assembly GCA_019247895.1. Classification (GTDB taxonomy): domain Bacteria; phylum Bacteroidota; class Bacteroidia; order Chitinophagales; family Chitinophagaceae; genus Parafilimonas. The sequence continues at coordinate 5,235 of JAFBAF010000264.1, forward strand.
TCTTACCATCGATATTAGCAGCATCAATTAGTGATTTTGATACAAAAATCATTCGTAAAGCATTGCAATGTTTTATACCCGGTCCTGAACTTACGCCAGGCCGCATGAATATTTTTAAAATAAAAAACTTTGAAGTAATGATCGATTATGTACATAATACGGATGGTTTTAAAGAATTAAAATCATTTATGAATAATGTACATGCAGCAGTAAAAACCGGCATTATTGGCTGTGCAGGCGACAGAAGAGATGATGATATTAGATTAATGGGAAGATATGCAGCGGAAATTTTTGATGAAATTATTATACGGCATGATGAGAACGGGCGTGGCAGAACAAATGAAGAGTTAACGCAACTAATCACGGAAGGTATCAATAGTGTAGATTCAGGTATTGAAGTAAAAGTTATTTCAGACGAACTGGAAGCACTGGAATATGCTATGCAAAATGCAGTTAAAGGCAGCTTTATTGTATGCAGCAGTGATAAAATACAAAAGAGCATTGAATTCGTTTCTGCACATCAACAGCAAGAGAAAAAATATGTTGAGGTGAGCGAATTTTAATTATATTTTTTAGAGTGGTGCTGCAAGGTTATTAAAAGCTAAAAGAATTTACCTGAATTTTTTAATTAATATAATTGCAGGCATACCCTTTGCAATAGTATTAGTTCACCGGATAAACCCGTTGCTAACCTGGATCATTTCCTGATACATTACAGTTAGTTCCATTATATTTTGAGTAAGCTATATTCAGTTAAACGCTTTTACAATAGTGTGATGATGATCAACATTGTATTTAAAATTTACCCTAAACCCTTTTTAATTTCCCTGAGAACATGCAACAACTCACATATATAGAACTAATCAGCAAACAAGAAGAAAATTCTGTAAAGCAGTAATGCATCTAAGATGCTGAACAATTAATTAACAACTAAAAATACAATTTATGTTATTTACTGAAAACGCGGAGAATACACCTGAAGCCGTTATTATAGCTTCAGCTCCTGATCACGATGAAACGATTTTTTTTAATAGCACTCCCGGCGGAGATGAGGATGAACTTGAAGAAGATGATGATGATCTTAATGATATAGATGAAACAGATGATCTTGACGGAGATGAAGATAAAGATGATATAAATGCAGATGATGAAAATAAATCTGGTAATGCAGATTTAGGCGATGATGAAATACCGGAACTTGATGAGCAAGACCTGGAAGAAAATGATCTTACTGATGATGAAACAGATGACGTTGAGTGGGATGAACCTAAATAGCTGTAAATGTTAATCTTTCAAATTAAATAATAACTCTAAAAACTCAATTATGAAAAAACAGATCATTGGCTGTTTTGCCATTTTATCAATTTCGGCAACAGTGAGCATAGCCTCAACAGCACACAGCGTAAACAAAAACTCTTCGAAACTTGTGGTTATAAACGATACAACACCGCCTATGCACAATAATCGCTCAGACAGTAACTGGAATAAAAACAAATCAAAAAATAAAATGCATGGTGACAGCACTCATCATATGAACGATACAACTCATATGATGCGGGATAGTACAAAATTGTAAGTGTTCACTGGTTATGAATGATAAAGCAGCAAAGTATAATGTTAAAGTGAGCAAATAACCGTGAGATAAAAAAAAGATTGCGATTGCAATCTTTTTTTTATCTCAAAATTTTAAAAATTATACCTCTGCAAGTGTGAATTCGATAATAGCACTTGAGAAAATTTATACTCACTACTACTAAAAGTTTTGTTTTCCAAGCGTTTCCAACGGTTATAACTATTGTATAAACACTTGGCATTATTATTTCAATTATAAAATGGACTTGCCTTTAATTCATTAAAAATTACATAGATGATTTTATTATGTTTTTCGCATTTGCGATGGGACTTTGTATACCAACGTCCGCAACATTTAATAAGCAGGTTCAGTGATCAGTATACGGTTTATTTTATTGAGGAAGGGATTTATTATACCGGTGCAGATAGTTACGCTCTTCAGCCTGTTAAGAAAAACCTAACTGTAATTAAACCGTACTTAAATGAAAACGATCACTCTAACCAAAATGAAAGATTAAAAAATATTATTGATGTTTTTATAAAAGAACAACAAATCGAAAATTTTATTTCCTGGTATTATTCACCGATTGCATTATTATTCACGAATCATTTGCATCCCCGCTTAACTATTTACGATTGCATGGATGAATTGTCAGCGTTTAAATTTGCACCGCCTGAGCTCAAAGAAGCAGAAAAAAATTTATTACAAAAAGCCGATGTTGTTTTTACCGGCGGGCATAGCTTATATAAAGCAAAAAAACATTTGCATCATAACATATATCCTTTCCCGAGCAGTATTGATAAAGAACATTTTGGCAAAGCACGTAATGCTGAAAGTGAGCCGGCAGATCAGCAACACATTCCGCATCCGCGTTTAGGTTTTTTTGGAGTGATCGATGAACGTTTTGATATTGATCTTATAAAAAAGGCTGCAGATGCAAAACCAGAATGGCAATTTGTGCTTATAGGCCCTGTTGTAAAAATAAGTAATGATGTATTACCGAAAAATAACAACATACATTACCTGGGTGGCAAAAAATATAATGAATTGCCGGATTATGTAAGCGGATGGGATATTGCTTTAATTCCTTTTGCATTAAATGAATCAACAAAGTTTATAAGCCCTACTAAAACACCGGAATATTTAGCCGCAGGCAAGCCTGTAATTTCAACAGCCATTGAAGATGTTGTGCACCCGTACGGTGATGAAAAACTGGTACACATTATACATTCTGCAGAAGATTTCATTGCGGCGGCAACAGAAGAATTGAACAATCATTCAAAACAGGAATGGTTAAAAAAATCAGATGCATTTCTTGCAGATAATTCATGGAATGCAACCTGGAAAAACATGTTTGATATTATTCAATCAGCATTACTTAAGAAACAAACAAATAAACCTATAAAAGATGAAAGCCTATGTTTGACTATTTAATTGTAGGAGCAGGATTTGCAGGCAGTGTGCTTGCAGAAAGATTAGCAACTCAGAGCCATAAAAAAGTTTTAATTATTGACAAGCGCAATCATATTGGTGGTAACACTTATGATTATTATGATGAGCATGGAATATTGGTGCATAAATATGGTCCGCATATTTTTCATACAAACTCATTTGAAGTATTTAGTTATTTAAGCAAGTTTACACAATGGCGGCAATATGAACATTGTGTATTGGCAAGTGTAGATGGGCAACTCGTTCCCATACCTATCAATCAAAATACAATTAACTGTTTATACGGTTTAAATTTAAACAGTGAAGAGGTTGCAGAATTTTATAATAACCGGGCAGAAAAAAGAACTATTATCAAAACATCTGAAGATGTTGTTATCAATGCAGTTGGAAAAGAATTGTATGAAAAGTTCTTTAAAGGTTATTCAAAAAAACAATGGGGCATAGATCCTTCAGAACTGGATGCCTCCGTTACAGCCAGAGTGCCTACACGTACAAACAAAGACAATCGGTATTTTACTGATACATATCAATCAATGCCATTGCATGGTTACACAAAATTGTTTGAAAGTATGTTATCACATCCCGGCATAAAAATTATGCTGAACACGGATTATAAAGATGTGATTGATATCATTCCGCATAAAAAACTTATCTACACAGGCCCTGTTGACGACTATTTTAATAATTGTTATGGCAAACTTCCATATCGTTCAATAGACTTTAAGTTTGAAACATTTGATACGGAATGTTTTCAACCAACAGGAACTGTAAATTATCCAAACAATCATGCATACACAAGAATAACAGAGTTCAAATACTTAACAGGTCAAACACATCATAAAACTTCTATTGTGTATGAATACCCAACAGCAGAAGGTGATCCATACTATCCGATTCCCTGTCCTGAAAACAACAACATGTATCGCAAATACAAGTTACTTGCAGATACATTGCCGAATGTTTACTTTACCGGGAGATTAGGTACATATAAATATTATAATATGGACCAGGTAGTGGCGCAATCATTAGCATTGTTCAAAAAATTATCAACAGGGGAAACGAAAGAAGTGAACGGGCATAAAGGCGAGTTGATAAAAATTGAAAATAAAATCAGTGATGATCGAAACAGGATATATAAATCGTAATGTTTTATAGCAAGCCATCCATTCCCAAGTCTCCGTTCAAAAGCTTTTGGATGGCTGGTTATGAATGCTCCGATAAATTAAATGCTTTTGGTAATCGCGTGGATTTTTTAAACATCACCAGGCATTTTGATTTTATTTATGAAGATTATTCGTTGCTGAGAGATTTTAATATCACTACCGTACGTGAAGGAATACGCTGGAGCTTTGTAGAAAAGCAACCTTATAAATATGATTTTAGCGTTGTAGCCGAAATGATAAAAGCAGCTAAATATTGCGGCATACAACAAGTTTGGGATCTGTGTCATTTTGGTTTCCCCGATGATCTTACTCCACTGCATCCAAAATTTGCAAGAAGGTTTGCAGCATCATGCACTGCGTTTCTTGAATTTTATCGTTCCATAAATTCTTCGGAAACGTTAGTAATAACACCCATTAATGAAGTAAGTTTTATTTCATGGTTAGGTGGTGAAGCATGTGGTACAGCACCCTATTGCAATGGCTTTGGATGGCAGGTGAAGTACAAATTAATGAAGGCATATATTGAGGGTGTTGCTGCACTAAAAAGCATTGACGATAATGTGATGATTTTATCATCTGAACCGTTGGTAAATATGGTGCCTCCCGAAAATGCAACAGAGGAGCAAATAATAAATGCAACAATTCAGCATCAGCACCAGTTTCAGGCAATGGATATTTTATGCGGAAGAGTTTGCCCTGAATTAAATGGAGATCCAGATTATCTTGACATCATCGGTTTAAATTACTATTATAATAACCAATGGATAAGCGGTACAACAAATTTTTTAGGTTGGGGAGATGAACCAAAAGACGTTCGCTGGCGACCGCTTTCAAGTTTAGTTACTGAAGTATATGAACGATATAATAAACCTCTTGCCATAACAGAAACCAGCCACCCGAAGGAACACAGGCCTAACTGGATTACAGATATCACAGAACAATTGGCCAATATTTTAAATAACAATATTCCGTTGACAGGTGTTTGTATTTATCCGATTATTGACCGGCCTGACTGGGACAACTTAGTTACCTGGCACAATTCAGGTTTATGGGACATCCAAAACGTAAATGGTGTTTTAAAACGAGTGTTGCATGAGCCGTTTGCAACTGCGCTGCTTCAATCGCAACAAAAATTAAACAATTTTGTAAAACATCAGGAACCGGAAAGTGTTGATTCTTTGTGGTCGTTCATGCCTGCTTACCAAAATGCACAATAGTGGATACCTGTGCATAATTCAACAAAAAAATCTCCTGGCATAATCCTGTTATGTTGATACACCTGCAAACCCCGGTCAGTTTTTTGCTATTAACTCATACTTATCAAGGCTATGTACAGAAAATAAAAAAGCCTGTAATGGAAAACTTCACAGGCTTTAAAGCTTTATACTTTCTCTTCGCGGAGAGTGAGGGATTCGAACCCTCGATACCCTTTCAAGTATACACACTTTCCAGGCGTGCTCCTTCAACCACTCGGACAACTCTCCATTTATTTTGAAGGGCAGCAAAAATAACAGCTTTTTACTTCCTGAAAATTTTTTCAGCATTTGCAGTTGTAATAGTTGCTACTTCTTCCAAATCCACATTCTTTACAACAGCTAATTTTTCTGCGATGATTTTTATATAACTACTTTCGTTCCGCTTACCACGAAATGGCACGGGTGTTAAATAAGGTGCATCAGTTTCCAAAACAATGTGTTTCAAATCTATTTTTTTTATTACTTCATCCAAACCGGATTTTTTATAGGTGAGCACTCCGCCTATTCCTAAATAAAAACCCATATCGATGATCTGCGTTGCAGTTTCATAGTTGTCTCCAAAGCAATGAAAAATTCCTTTCACACCTTTTGCTGCAAATGGTTTAACAAGGTCAATGGTTGGTTGCATTGCATTACGGGTATGGATTACAATGGGTAAATTATATTGATGGGCCAAATGCATTTGCGCTTCAAAAACCTGGTATTGCTGAGTGGTAAAAGTTGTACTCCAATAAAAATCAAGGCCTATTTCTCCAATAGCCGCAAAAGACCGCTCTGAAAGTAATTTTTCAATAATATTAATCTCTTGTTGAAAGTTTGCTGTTACTGAGCAAGGGTGCAAACCAACCATTGCAAAACATTTGCGGGCATAGGCTTCCTCCATTAAAAGTAAATCATTTATAACGGAGCTGTCGATTGCAGGAAGATAAAATTTTGAAACTCCTTCCTTTTCTGCGCGCCGGAGTACTGCTTCTATATCTTCTTTAAATTCAGGAAGGTACAAATGGCAATGTGTGTCAACAAGCTTCACGAATATGTTTTTTTTGAGTATTAATTAAATCCGATTTCACGCTGTATATGTATAATTCTCTTAATTTTGACTCAGTTTTCATAGGGTACGGATTAAAAACGGGCTGAGGTTTCTACCTTGGCCTTCTTTTTAAGTAATTGCCTTAAAACAAAAACCCTGGTTACTAAAGTACTGCAACGTTTTTTCAAGTGCATAATGCATCCGCTCCCAGGCTTTTGTACTATCGTGGAAGACGATTATTGATCCTCGCTTCACATTAAGTAAAACATTCTCAGCGCATTTTTTGGCAGATATTTTCTCATCAAAATCTGCGCTTAATACATCCCACATAACTACTTTATAACCCAGCTTCTTTCTTAGCAGTTTTGAAACAAATGGAGAAATTTTTCCATAAGGTGGCCTGAACAATTTTGATTGAATATATTTCTCAGCTTCAATGATGCTGTTTATATATTCATCGTTTTTTACCTGCCACCCGTTTGTATGATCGAATGTGTGATTTCCCGTTGCATGCCCTTCATTTAAGATGCGTTGATAGATGTGCGGGTAAGCCGCCACGTTTTTACCGATACAAAAAAATGTTGCTTTTGCATTATACTGCCGCAGCTGATCAAGAACAAATGGTGTTGCTGTTTGGTGAGGGCCGTCATCAAAAGTTAAGTACAACTCTTTTTCCTGTGTTGGAATATTCCATACCATAGATGGGTTTAGTTTGCTAAACCATGATGGAATGCGTGGCAAATAAAACATCCGCCAAAATTATAAATTATGAATGATGAATTTATTAAACACATGGCGGCCATAAAAAACTGCCGTACAAGGGAGTGACACAACGTAGCTTAATAGTATTACTAAAGCTAAGTACAAAAATTATTTCTTATATATAACAACAATTACTTCATCAGGTTCACCATTCATTTTTATTGGTGAAATAGTGAGTGTGTTTTGTTCGAGTTGCACTTGCATAGCGGAGTTATCTTTCAATAAATAGGCTTTCTCTATTTTTTTATAAGGAAAATTTTCCAGCTGAATTTTTGCTGCAGAATCACTTAAAACATGCACAAACATGGTGTCTCCCTTCTGTGTTATGCATCCCCATTTTTGTGGATGAATGTAGCCGCCTGTTGTATTATAAATACTTACGCCGTATGTATGCAACCAATTTCCAATATAAGCCAATCTTTCGCGGAACTCCGGTTGCACAACTCCATTTGGCATTGGCCCGATATTCAATAAAAGGTTGGCTCCATAACCATTTGCACGCACTAATAAATCTATGAGCTGTTTCGGAGTTTTGTAAGAAGTGTCTGTAATATTAAAACCCCACGAATTATTCATTGTTACGCAGGTTTCAAGCGGCAATGCAGACGGTTTTTGATAGCTTAATCCGCTTTTGTTTTCGCCCGGTAAATCTTGTTCAAACATTTGAAAATCTTCTCCGGGAAAAGGATCAAGATGATGATTGTTGCCGATTAAACATTGCGGCTGCAGTTTATGAATGAGTGCATAAATTTCATCCAAATGCCAGTCAACTCTGGGTGATCTGTTGGCGGCACCTTCAGGCGCAGTCTGATCCCAATATCCGTCGAACCAAATGCCTCCGATTTCACCGTATTTCGTTAGCAGTTCAGTTAATTGGTTTTCCATGAATTGTATATAGTTGTTCCAGTTTCCATGAACAGTTCTACCCGTCCCTTGCCCTGTTCTGCCGGTCCAATAACTGTAATCATCGCGTCGCCAATCAAGCAGCGAATAATATAAAAATAATTTTACACCCTGTTTATGGCATTCGTCAGCCATCATTTTCACAATGTCTTTATGATAAGGTGTGTTCATAATATTGAAATCAGAATACTTTGTATCCCACATACTGAAACCATCATGATGACGCGTAATTAAAGTGATGTAATTCATACCGGCATTTTTTGCCATTGTAACCCATTGCGCTGCATGAAATTTTTCAGGATTGAAAAAATCCATCAGCCTTGTATAATTTTTTACAGTGATATTGCGGTTCTGCATTACCCATTCACCATCACCAGGAATACTGAACGGTCCCCAATGAATAAACAAACCAAATTTTGCATTACCAAACCATTTTCTTGCAGCAAGATTTTGCGAAGTTGGCGTGTACGATTGGGCGCTGAGGAAATTAAATATTGAAATAACTAAAAAGAAAAGAAATATCTTTTTCATCTGTAATATTAATAGGATTGAAGGTAAGAAGAAGTACGAACCAATGATTAATCTCCAACATTTTGCCAACTTGAATAAATGGCATAATTTTTTAATACTTTACCTAAATTTAAAATTATGCGTGACTGGTTAAGAACTTTAATTGCAGGATATGGTGCGTATAGATGGGGCGGCGGTTGTTTGGGAAGTATTGTTGTGTTTTTACTTATTTATTGGGCATTGGGTCATTGTTAATAATTGAGCAAACCATTCTACAAGCATTTCTTAAGAATTAAGGAAATTGATTACGCTGCTTTTCCATAAAGATGGATCTTTAAGCAACAGATTTTCATGGCCGCAGTTTGGATAAATAACCAATTGTTTTTTAGATGAACCAATGTTTTTATAAATGCTTTCTGTTTCTTCTTTTGTAACATTTTCATCATGATCTCCCCATTGTATTAATGCAGGACAATTAATACTTTTTACGTATTGCTCAGGTTTCATATTAAACATCCAAACGCCTTGTTCGACAGAGCCCCAAAAAGTAAGCATTGTTATTAAAGCCTTATTAGATTGATGCATACTATTTTCTGTAAATCCTCTTACGGCATCTGTCATTTTACCAAAACATTTTTCTAAAATAATTTTTGAAGGTTTAAGAGTGGTGTCATCATGCATTGCTTTTGTAACAGAAGCAGCCCCCATTGACCCACCCCATAAAATAATGTTTTTTTCGCCATTGCTTTTTATGAAGTTATAAGCCGATCTTACATCATGCGATTCAAAATAACCCATAGAACATTCATTGCCCTCGCTTTGACCATGACCTCTGAAATCAACCATAAATACATTGTATTGCATATTGTAAAGCGCAGTGGCTTCCGGAATAATTTCGCTGCGGCTGCTGCCATATCCATGAAACATAATAACCGTTCCTTTTGCAATACTGTCCGTATTATGTTTTAAATACCACGCAGCCAATTTCAATGTATCTGATTGTATAAATAAAGATTGGTGCGGAACGGTGAGTGAATCAACTACTAATTGCCTGGGATGTTGTTTACCAAAAATGCGATTGAACTTCTGCTCGAAAGCTGAAGTATGCTCCTGCTTGGGAATCTTTTTATTTGAAAAATGTGTAAAGGCAAAAGCCTGCCAAATAAAAAGAGCATTTAATAAAACAAAGATGATCAATAAAAAATATGCAGCTCTTTTTAAAAACTTCTTCACGCGCATGAATAATATGTACGTGCAAAGTTGAAACCCAATCTGCAAATAAAATTATAATGTTGCCTGAAGCATCAAAGCGTTAAGATTTTTGGGAAGCTGATTTTTGAATTATCGCATCCTTATGTATTTTATTCCAATATTTTTTTGAAATGAATAACATTCCAAAGCTTTCTCCATCATCTTTATTTAAATGCCGATGATGCATTTTATGAGCCCAGCGAATAGCTTTTATATAACGGTTATTGCTTCTTGTAAAAAATTTAAACCGTTGATGAATAATAACTTCATGCACTAAGAAATACGCAAAACCATATAATGTAATACCACAACCGATGCTTACTGTCACCCAGTCTAAGTGTTGCCAGCCAATCATAATGCAGAGCCAACCGGGAATTGCAAAAATTAAAAAAAAGAAGTCATTCTTTTCAAAAAAACCTTTTGTAGGCTGGTGATGATCCTTATGCAGAAACCATAAGAAACCATGCATAACGTACTTATGTGTAAGCCAGGTAACACCTTCCATTAGCAGAAATGTAAGTATGGTAATTACAAGATATAGCCAGCTCATAAAAATGTTCTTAACACTAAAAAAAACAATAACTGAATTATAAACAAATTAACCGCAAATAAGTTGCGGCTGTTGTTATTAAGTTTCCTGAAAATTGCAAGCAACAGCGCACTTATAAGTACCCATGTAACATAATTTGAGTTTGGGATTTCATTATGCTCCCATTGCCAGAAACCTAACTTGGAAGCAACAGGTTCCATTACCCAATCAAATAAAAAAGCAAGGCATGCTGCATCAATAACAAATGAAGCCAGAAGCATTCGTTTGTTAATTGCCATTCCTCTTTCATCAAGTTTTTTGATCATATAATTTTCATACGATTGCGTAACCATGCCGGTGCAATAAATGATCATAAACCAGTTTATTGCAATAATGAAAGGCACATCAAACAATTTTGTGCCTAAAATATTTCCATAAGTATAATGGCCAAATAAAAGGCCGGTATTTATGCCAATTACCTCTGCGGCGAAACCTGCAACGCAGGCTGCTATAAAAAATAAAAAGAAGCCTTTATTTTTTTGGGGATGTGTGATGATCAGCAATCCGGTTATCACTAAAAGATTTATTGGCGTATTTTGAATAAACCAATCTCTGTACGAAGTGAATAAAATTCCGATAAGCCCGCAAACATGAAAGAGTAAAGCAATAAACAACGCTATATTTTGAACAAGACGTTTTCTATTCATGCTTCCATTTTTTGCTATCTTCCATAATTAATTCTGAGGCAATTTTTGCGCTCTTTAAACATAAAGGAATGCCCCCGCCGGGATGAACTGAACCACCTGCAAAATAAAGCCGTTGAATTTTATTTGAAAAGTTAGGATGACGCATAAAAGCCGCCTTGCGCGAATTAGAACTTGTTCCGTATAAAGCGCCTGCATAGCTTGCCGTTTGTGCTTCAATCAATTTAGGATGTAACACCGCTTCTGTTTCAATTAATGGTTCAATATCTGTTTTTAAGATACGATTTAATTTTGCAAGAATATTTTTTCTGCATAAATTAATTGTTGCTTCATCACTTGCTTGCTCATTGCTTGCAACATTTATCATTACAAACCAATTTTCTTTTCCGGAAGGTGCATGTTCAGGTTCCATTTTTGAAGTAATGTTGATATAAATTGTAGGATCATCATAAATCTTTTTGTCTTCAAAAATGCTGTTAAACTCTGCTTTATAATTTTTGCTGAAAAAAATATTATGCAATTCCAGCCCCGGAAAATCTTTTTTTATTCCCCAATAAAAAACTAATGCACTGCTGCTTCTCTCCTGCTTTAAAATTGTGTTTGCAGATTGTTCATCATTTAATAACTGCAGATAGGTAAAATATACATCAATGTTGCTTACTGCAACATCAGCAAAAAAAGTTTCATTGTTTACAACAATACCCGTTGCCTTTTTATCAGCAACAATAATTTTTTGTACAGTATGATTAAAATGAAATGAAACGCCTTTTTTTATTGCCAGGCCATATAACGCTCTTGCGATGGATATCATTCCGCCTTCCGGATAATAAACTCCTTCATTCATTTCAACATGAGAAATTAGTTTTAGCATGCCCGGCGCTTTATATGGATTACTGCCGTTGTATGTTGCAAAGCGATCAAATAATTGAACAACATGTTCGTCACTAAAACTTCTTTTGTTTTGCTTGTGCAGTGTTGAAAAAAGATAAGCAGGTTTTGTTACTGAAAAAGCTTTTAATATCTTTTGTATATCAAACTTTTCTTTTTTGTGCAAAGACTGGTTTAAAAAAATACTGCCAATCTTATTGTAAATCTTTTCCGCTTCATCCAGGTATGTAAACAAATAATGTGGCCTTCCACCTGTTTTTTCTTTAAGTTCTTTTGCAAATTTCTCTTTGTTTGAATAAGCATTTATGATCGTTCCGTCTTCATAAAAATACTTGCAGGTAAGATCAAGCTTTTTGTAATGAAAATATGGAATGATGGTTTCACCTGCCATATCAAAAAGCTCCCGGATGTTTTGCGGTTGAACAAATAAACTGGGACCCGTATCAAAGCAATAGCCGTCTTTTTCAAGCAAACCAATTTTGCCGCCAGCATAATTATTTTTTTCAAAAATTGTTACTTCAAAACCTTGCACAGCCAATCGAATTGCGCAAGCTAAACCCGCAACGCCGGCACCGATAATAATTGCTTTTTGTTTTGCTGCCATTTATGAAACAACTGCAACCGTAGTGTCGTGCTTCCATTTTTTTATTATTGGAAAAGCGATAAGAAACCATGAAGTAAATTTATGAGGATGCAATTCCAATGCTGATTCAATTTCTTCAATTGAGCGATAACAAACATCCTGCACTTCTGTATGATTAAAATCTACTTCGCCGTTATGTATTCCTGCAAATACATGATCGAACTCGTGCTCTGTTAAGCCGTTGTCGAAAGAAGATTTATAGGTAAAATCAAAAACCTTTTGAAGGGGCGTTTGGAAACCTAATTCTTCTTTTAATCTTCTTAAAGCGGCATCTTCAATTTGTTCACCTGGTTTTGGATGACTGCAGCAAGCATTCGTCCATAAACCGGCGCTGTGATATTTGTTTGCTGCTCTTTGCTGCAGCAACATTTCATTTTTATTATTAAAAATAAATATGCTGAAAGCCCTATGCAAAATTCCTTTACGATGCGCCTCAATTTTCTCCATCGTTCCGGTTTCAACGTCCCGCTCATTCACTAAAATAACTTCTTCCATATTTTAAAAGTAAGGGTTTTATGTGTGCAGATAGATTCTTTATCCGCTTACCTTATCAAAACGGTTGTTCCTTTTAAAGAAAAGTGCTGACCAGTATCATGGTGTGTATATTCAAGCATCCAAACATAAGTGCCTGCGGCTTGCGGGTTTCCATTTATTCTTCCGTCCCATTTTCTTGTCCAGTCTTTTGTTTCAAATACCAATTGGCCCCATCGGTTATACACTTTGAAATCTAAATTATCTGCTTTGTATGCATTTAAAGGATACAGATAATCATTTAGCCCGTCACCATTTGGAGTAAATGCAGATGGAACCGCGATATAACAATTATAAAAAACTTTTATTGCCGCTCTCGATGTATCATAACAACCAATATCATTTTTTACGATTAAGGCTGCAGGAAAAACACTGCCTTGTTTTGTTGGCGGTGCAGGATAATATTTTGCAGGCGGATTTTGTAATGTGCTTGTTGTACCATCACCAAAAATCCAAAACCAGCTTACAATTTTTCCTGTGCTTGAATCAGCAAATGTTGCGGCATCCTCAGGGCAAAGTTGTGAAGAAGGTGCGACGTGCATGTTTGATATTAATTGATTATCGAGCAAGATATCCGTTGAAGATGAATCGTCACAAACACCATTTGAAACAAACAGTTTTATATGTTTTGTTCCATAGTCATTAAAAGTAAAAAATGAATCTTCCGAGTTGCTTGTGCCGTTTACATCAAATCGCCAGTTCCATGTGTTTACTGCATTTCTTCCATCGTGATTATAAAACAATGTATCGAGCAGGCAACCTAAATCAAGTTTATAATTAAATGCTGCGGAAACAGTATCTGCAGTTACAAAATTTATAGTTGAGCCAGCAGGTGTTTCCTGTGCGCATTCATCAAGCAAAGTATTTCCATCAGTTCCATCTTGTAAAGTGAGTGTAATTGTTGCTGCAGTTTGAATTGGCTTTGTAAGCTTCACTTTTATAATATTCGACAAACCATCCGCAGAACAACTATCTGCAAAAGCACTTGCAACAATATTATTTCCACTGAGTATAAAATCGCTTCCGTTTGCAGCAACAGAACTGCAGCGCATTCTTTTTCTAAACACTAATCTTAAAACATCAGGCGCACACTGCACCGGCGTTATACTATCCATTGGTGTTGGCGCTAATGGAAAAATTGTAAACGGAATGGCGGCATTTTTAGGGAGCTCGTTATTGCAGGCATCGAGAAGCGTATTATTATCTGAACCAACATTCATTATCACATTATAATTACCGGGAGGTAACGGATTATTTAAAGTGATTATTGCAGAATCCATATCAAATGAATTACTGCAGTTAATGCCTGTTGCTGCAATTACTTTTATGTTATTAGCAGCAACTGAAAAATCGCTGCCATTTGCTGCCAGGCTTGAACACTTTAATTTTTTATTGAACTTCAGATAAATTGTTTCACCTGCACAATTTGCAGTTGCAGAAATAAAGGCAGGCTTTACTGTATCAACAATACTTGCAGTACCTCCGGTAAAAACCAGGCTATAGCCTGCCTGGCCGGGTTTAATCGTATTAAAATGGCTTAACAGCAAAATATAATTATGCCCTTGTTGAATAACAGGCATGCTGCTAAATGGCGGATAGCCAAAGCCTGCGCAGTTAACCAATGAAGTACCATCAACCGTTGCGCCTGTATTACCATAAACAGCGCTCCAGTTGGCAGCAACAATTAAAGAAGGGTCTGTATAAACTGCATTTGGGTCGCGCCCTGTAATGTCAAACAGTTGCCAGTCATAATCGTCACCTTTATCGTCTGGGATAATAAGAAAACCTAAAGTGCCTGTTTGATAACAAGTGAATTTATACCAGAATGGGTTTAAATCCTGGTAAAGAGCATCTGTGCAACCGGGTGTTGGAATATTTTTACCACCACAATTCGGAACACTGGTTTGTTTGAATGTATCAAGGCCGCAAACGGGAAATGCCGTAGAAGGATTTTGCCCTAACGCAGTACATGCATTCTGCGCTTTTGCACAAAAAACAAGTATCATCATCAAAGCAGGTAAAACTATCCTAAGCATATTAATTGCACAAATAAAAGCAATTACTGAAATTGTCTATTGCTATTAACAAATTACAGCAGTTATTCAAAAAACAAACTTTTTAGCTCCGGCGTTGGAATCCAGCACTCATTTTTTTTTCCAAACCATTTATAACGGTTTTTAGCAATGATGTTATATATACCATCGCGAATAAATTTAGGCGCAGCAATAAAAATGTACAGCAGCTTTATAAAACCTTGCAATTGTTTTGCAACCATCAGTGCAGCAGATGACCGTGTATAAATTTTATGATTAGTGAGAAGAATGAAAGAATTGTAATTGTTTAAAGGAAGATCGTACTTAGATAATATCTGCTGTCCATAAGTTGATTGCAGTGAAGCAAAACGAAAGATGTGCTCCGGATCATGCCTGATAACAAATTGAACACCGCTGTTGCAAAGATTGCAAACACCATCAAACAAAATAACAGGATGATCATACACTGCAGCCATAATACAAAATTACTAATGCCTGAAATGACGCATGCCCGTAATAACCATTGCAAGATTATTTTGAACGCAATACTCAATACTGTCTTTATCACGAACCGATCCGCCGGGCTGAATGAATGCCTCAATGCCTGCTGCATGCGCTAATTGCACACAATCATTAAAAGGGAAAAATGCATCACTTGCTAAAACTGCGCCACTTAAATCAAAATTAAATTGCCTCGATTTTTCAATTGCCTGGCGTAGTGCATCAATGCGGCTTGTTTGTCCGCAACCTTTACCAATTAATTGTTTATTTTTTATTAAAGCAATTGCATTACTTTTTAAATGTTTGCAAACAATATTCGCAAATACTAAATCATCATGTTCGGCTTGCGTTGTTATTCTTCCACCAACTTCCTTCCATTCGTTGAAATTGCCGTCATCAATATCCTGCCCTAAAGTTCCATTCAATATAGATTTATATTGAGCTTTAACTTGTGAATTTTGAGTTTTAAGTTCTAATAAAATACGGTTCTTTTTGGATCTCAAAATTTGCAATGCTTCTTCGTTGAACGCCGGTGCGATCAATACTTCAAAAAATATTTCATTAATACCAGAAGCGGTTACCGCATCAACGGTTGCATTAGTTACAAGCACACCACCAAAAGCGCTTTCAGGATCGCCGGCAAGTGCAGCATCCCAACTTTCTTTAAGGGATGAACGTTGCGCAACGCCGCAAACATTTGTGTGTTTAATAATAGCAAAAGTTATGTTTTGACTTGCGCCAAATTCATTGATTAATTCAACAGCGGCATTTATATCAACAAGATTATTGTATGAAATTTCTTTACCATTCAGTTGCTTAAAACACTCTTTCAAATCGCCATAAAATGTTGCATGCTGATGCGGATTTTCTCCATAACGCAAAGGCTGCTTCGCATGAAAAGGATTGAATAGCGATTGATTGAAATAATTGCTGATCGCAATGTCATAATTCATTACCACCTCAAAGGCTTTAGCAGCATGTTGTTTTCGTTGCTCAAGGCTTGTTTCTCCTTGTTGATTTTTCAATAATTCTATAAGTGGCTGATAGTCTCCTTTCGCTGCAACTACAAGTACGTCTTTAAAATTTTTTGCTGCGGCACGAACCATAGAAGGGCCACCAATATCAATTTTTTCGATAATGCTTTTTTCAACATTTATATTTTCTCCGTTAAACAGCGAAGAAGCAGATTGAGCAACGGTTTCTTCAAAAGGATACAAGTCAACGATTACGAGATCAATTTCAGGTATGTTGTATTGATTCATTTCTTTTATGTCTTGCTCCACATCCCGCCTTCCTAAAATTCCACCGAATACAGCAGGGTGCAAGGTTTTAACGCGACCGCCTAAAATTGAAGGATATGTAGTTAATGATTCGACCGGTTCGCATTTAATATTTAAGTCTTCAATAAATTTTTGCGTGCCGCCTGTTGAATAGATTTTAATATTGAGCTGTTGCAAGGTTTTTACAACTGGCTCTAATCCATCTTTATAAAAAACAGAAATTAATGCGCCTGAAATTTTCTTCTGCATGATCGGTTATTTGAGCTTATAGTTTTAAAGTGAAAGCACCATCTTGTGGCACTGAATAAAAGCGCAAATGTAATTGCTCAAATTCTTTTTTCCATTTTGCCGATTTCCACGATGGCACGCTGCTGTTTGCAACAATATAATCACACTTAAATAATTTATTTATATAAGCTGGAGATTGATTAAAATTATCTGATAGAATTAAAACATTGATCGTAATTTTTTCTTTTGACATGTTTTCATGTATAGCTTTACCAAGTATAAGAATTTTAGTGTTTTTGACTTTTAAAACGTAATTATTAATATCGGGGAGCACAATATCATTTGCGCTATAAACGCGATTTTTTATACGTGCTGGCTTTAAATTAAAATTTCGAAGAAAAGCATCTTGTAATACAACTGAATCGCCCAGGAAAATACAATTACTGCCCGCAATAATGTCCATAGCATTTAACTTGGGTACATTATATACAATTAATTTCTGTTGCAGTTTATGATGGATTAAATCAACATCACGAATTATAAAAAATAAAATCGCAAATGATAAAGCCGCAATTAAATATTTATTGCTTCTGCGGAATATCCAAAAAGATATACAACTTATACAAATAAGCATAATTATAAGCTGAACAATTGAAATATGCAATCCGTCCCAAACTGCAAAAGGAAACCGGTTGATGTGTTCAACAAACGCATTCATCCATCGCAAGCTTATTTCAGTTAGCCAACCAATAAGCGTTGCCGCTGCATGCCACCACGCTGTGCAAAACAGCAATAACTCTTCAAACAAAATAATTCCGGAGAGTGGTACAACTAATAAATTACTGAACATGAACATTACAGGTAATTGATGAAAATGATAAATTACAAGCGGCATTGTAAATATTTGCGCAGATAAACTGACTGCACTTAATTGCCATATCCATCTTAAAATCCGGTTTTTAAAATAAAGCAAATTGCTTATTGATTTAAAAAACAAAATAATGCTTAACACCGCCATATATGAGAGCTGAAAACCAACATCCCACAAATAAAATGGATTGAATAAAAGCAGGAAAAATGCTGAAGCAGCAAGTGTATTATACATATTGCCACGCCTGCCTAAAAATTTTCCTAATAAAATAAAAGTGAACATTACGGTTGCTCTTAAAATAGAAGGTGCAGCACCTGCAATAAGTGTGAAGAACCATATAATTACTAAAATAGTGATTGGTTCAATCCATCTTTTTAATTTGGATGTTTTGAAGATTGAAAAGAACAGCAGCAATGCAGAATAAATAACCCCAATGTGCAATCCGCTAATAGCAATAATATGCACAACACCTGTATTACTGTAAGCTTGTACAAGATCTTTATCTAAATCATTTCTATAACCAATTAATAAAGCTTCTGCAATACCCAACTCTTTGGAAGAATGAATATTTTGCCTGAGAATATTTAATGCCCAATCTCTTGTATTGAATAAAATTTGCTGAAATGCAATTTGGTTTTTTGCTGGAAGGATAATATAAGATTTCGATGAAAGAAAAACCTGGGCTGTAACATTTTGAAAAAGGCAATAACGATTATAATTGAGTGCTGCCGGGTTACCGCTATTTTGTATAGGTTGTAATATTTGATGTGATATAATTTGAGAACCATACTTTAATAACGGCTTATTATTTTCTTTTTTGAAATACAGAAGCACATTTCCTGTCGTTGCGGTCCAACCATGATTTTTGTTTACAGCTGTTACTTCGGCAAGCGCTTTATATGAATTTGTTTTCGCAACTAAAGGTTCTTTTATGGTAATCAGAACTTCATCGGTTGATTTATAAATTTGGCTATACCCATGTTCATCATTATGTATATTCTGCTGCCAGGTAATAAACATACCGGCTGAAAAAAACAGTAATAAAATCAGGAATCCGCTAAACCAACTTAATATAAACTTCTTGGATAATGGCAATAACCTGAATACAAGAGCAGAAATGATAGTAAAACAAGTGATAATTAGAATCGGCCCCAATGACAACCGGGAATACCATTGTACAATTATGCCCGATATTAATGCTATAACAAGCCTTAAAAAAGGAAGGCTTCTTACAGGTACAGCAGTGAGTTTAGGCATTATTAAAATTATAAACAGTTTTTAAAACCTTAAAATTTTTTGTCAGTTTAGCATTTTCTCCGATTTTTCAGCATTTGATTGGAAGAAGCCAAATAAATGCTTACATTTGCAGTCCCGTATTATTAATACAAAACTTTATTTACAGAATGTTCTCTAACAGTTTGTTTGATAAGTTGGAATTGAGTGAAGAGAAAAATTTGTTAATCCAGGGCCTTCCTTCCTCAATTGAAAAACAGTTTGCAAAATTATCTTACGCCAAAAACGTTACGCCACTCTTAAAATCCAGAAAGATTGATTTCGCTTTGGTTTTTGCGGTAAATCGTAACCAGCTATCTAATATATTGCATGACGTGTTTCCGGCATTACATTGCAATAGTAAACTTTGGATAGCATACCCTAAAGTTACCAGTAAAATAGCCAGTGATTTAAACAGGCATACAAACTGGGAAGTTTTAGTAGATAGTGAATATGAAGCTATTAACCAGGTTGCACTGGATCATGTATGGACTGCAATGCTATTTAAAAAAACACCGATTGAAGAAGGGCCAAAAATTTTAAAAGCTAAGTCTAAATCTGTTTTTTCCGAAGCAGATTAATAATTTACAATACAATTTTATTATTAATATCATGCCTTTTTATGGCATGATTATTACATTCATGTATAATACTATTTATGGCAGAAGCCAAATTAATGGGAACATCTGGCGGGTGAATTGAACAGGGTGAATCATGAATGATCAGTTGGTAATTGCATTGCATTAGCAAGCTGGAAATTAAAAAGCGATTTTATGCATACTGTTCGACAAGTATTTTCCTCAACTAAATAAAAATTTAATGAAAATTTTAGGCATCGTATTGATAGTTATAGGTATTGTTATGATGGTTTTCAGAAGCATCAATTTTACCACGGAAAAAAAAGTTGCTGATGTTGGGCCAATTGAAATAAATAAGCAAGAAGAAAAATCTGTTAATTGGCCACTTTATGCTGGTATCGTAGTAACCGTGGCAGGAGTTATAGTTTTGGTTTCGGGAAATAAGAATAAAGTTTAATTGGTAGCCCCGACAGGCCTCTTTTTTTCTTGCTCAATTTTGTTGTTTTTTGTCAAATCTTTCAAGGAAACAGTAAATTTTCGGAGGCAAAATTTATACTTGATGAAACTAATGTAAAAAAACAGAAAATATTAATCTCGTTCAGGGACAACCCAAGGGACAACTTATATAATTGGTTGTCCTTTTTTATGCCCGCTTAAAAAAAATTTAATAATTACAAAAGTTTTACTGATTATCGCAAAACATAAATTGATTAATAATAATTAATTGATTATTAAATAATTAAATTAAATAAATATGCTTATTCCAGAACCGAAATTTTATTTAAAAGATGTGCGTTCAGAACAACCAACTCTTATTTATTTGCAAGTAAAATATACGCATGAAGGCCAGCAGCGTTTAATGTTAAGTGTTGGTGACAAGGTGCATCCAAATGAGTGGGATTATGCAAAACATCGAGCCATCGTCACTAAGAAAACACAGTATAATGCCGACGTAAATTTATGGTTAGAAAAAGTGTGTGGTACGTATAGGGCTGTTTTTCGAAACTTTATTATCGATGGTATTATACCAACAGCAGCTATGATTAAAGAAAAGATGGAAGTCGTACTAAACCTTAACTCTTATATACCAGTTAAAAAAGAAATAAGAGTAACATTCTTTTCCTTTATTCAAAAATTCATAGAAGAGAGCGAATCCTTTAAAGCTACAAATACTCGAAAGTCGTACACATCAACGTATAACAGATTAAAGGAGTATGCAAGTTTTTGTAATAAAGAATTTTCTTTTGAAGATATTAACTTAGAATGGCGAGCCGGTTTTATTAAATTTTTACAAACCTTAGGCGCAGCGAAAAATACTGAGGGTAAACATATAAAGAATATCAAGGTTTTTCTAAATGAAGCCACTGAAAGAGGAATAAACAAAAGTCTTGCCTTTAAAAGTAAGAGTTTCAGCAAGCCAACTGAGGAGGTGTTTAAAATATTTTTGACACAGGATGAAATAACCAAAATAGCAAACCTCGACTTATCAGATGATCATAAAAAAGATATTACTCGTGATTATTTTATTATCGCTTGTTTAACATCTTTAAGATATTCAGATTTCATTAGAATCAGACCTGAACATATAAAGGGTGAGTATTTACAAATGATTACAGCTAAAACCAATCAAGAAATTGTGATTCCGATTTCACCGATAGTAAGATCAATTTTTGAAAAATATAATTTTAGAATGCCGAAGGCTGAGGTAAATCAAATTTTCAATAAGTATTTAAAAGAAATAGGAAAACAGGCAGAGCTTAACGAAAATGTACATGTTACAAAAACCGTAGCGGGTGTTAAACGAACATTTATCAAACCAAAGTGGCAGTATTTATCAAGTCATGTAGGTAAAAGAAGCCTAATTTCGAACTGTATTTTAGAAGGAATTAATACAAATTCCATTATGATGATTAGTGGGCATAAATCATTAAAGGTGTTCCAATCTTATAACAAATTGTCGCAGCAGCAAAACGCGCAGGCTCTCAGTAATAATGCATTCTTCAAAAATTAATTACTTCTGTATAATGATTTTTTTATGATACTCTGTTTTATTGTTAATAGCATTAATAAAATAAATCCCAGATATACACATACTTAAATTTAATTTTAAAACAGTAGCCTTATCAAATAAAGAGTTTTCATAAATAATTTTCCCATTCTCATCTGCAATTTTTACAGCTTTAATACCCGCATCTTCATCTATTCCAATCGTGAATATTCCGTTACTCGGATTAGGATA
>JAFBAF010000070.1 GCA_019247895.1 Parafilimonas sp.
TGCACGGCTTCTGCGGATTGCATCTGCAACCGCAGTTATAGCTTCGTCTTGCCCAATTACTCTTTCATGCAAATGTTCTTCCAAATGCAATAACTTTTCACGATCACTTTGCATCATTTTCGTTACAGGAATGCCTGTTGCTTTTGCAACGCTTTCAGCAATATCTTCCGCGTCAACTTCTTCTTTCATCAAACGTTTTCCATGCTGGCTGTATTCATCTAATTGCTTTGTAAAATCGGAAATAATTTTTTCCTGTTCTTTTACTTTCCCGTAACGAATTTCGGCAACCTTTCCATAATCACCATTGCGTTCAGCCTGCTCCGCTTCTAATTTTAATTGTTCAATCGAAGCTTTTGCATTTTGAATTTTTTCAACCAGTTCCTTTTCTTGCTGCCACTTTGCTTTTAAAGTGTCACGCTCAACACTTAAGTTGCTTATTTCAATATTTAATAATCTTAATTTGTCATCATCATTTTCCCGCTTGATAGCTTCACGCTCAATTTCCAACTGCCGAATTTGTCTTTCTAAATTATCAAGCTCTTCAGGCATTGAATTCATTTCAAGGCGAAGTTTTGCAGCGCTTTCATCGATGAGATCAATTGCTTTATCAGGCAAAAATCTATCGGTGATATAACGATTCGATAATTCAACCGCAGCAACAACTGCTTCATCTTTTATACGCACATGATGATGCGTTTCATAACGATCTTTTAATCCTCGTAAAATAGAAATAGCATCTTCAATACTTGGTTCATCAATCATCACTTTTTGAAAACGACGTTCCAACGCTTTATCTTTTTCAAAGAATTTCTGATACTCGTTCAATGTTGTTGCGCCAACTGCTCTTAACTCGCCACGAGCTAATGCGGGTTTCAAAATATTTGCTGCATCCATCGCTCCTTCTCCTCCACCGGCACCAACGAGCGTATGAATTTCGTCTATGAATAAAATGATCTCACCATCACTTCCGCTTACTTCTTTTACAACACCTTTCAATCTTTCTTCAAACTCTCCTTTATATTTTGCTCCGGCAATTAATTGACCCATATCCAAAGCATAAATAATTTTTGTCTTTAGGTTTTCAGGTACATCACCATTTACAATTCTGTGTGCGATACCTTCTGCGATTGCTGTTTTACCAACGCCGGGTTCGCCAACAAGAATGGGATTATTTTTTGTTCTGCGTGAAAGTATATGCAAGGTTCTGCGAATCTCTTCATCACGGCCAATAACAGGATCGAGCTTACCCTGCCTTGCCATTTCATTTAAATTCTTTGCATATTTATTTAATGCATTAAACTCTTGCGTTTGTGTTTGAGAGTTTACAGTTTCGCCTTTACGAAGATCCTTAATTGCTGTAATCAAACCTTTTTCAGTTAATCCTGCCTGCTTTAAGATTTTTGCAGGTGCATCATTGCCCTGAACGATTGCTAATAACAAATGTTCCGGTGTTATAAATTCATCATTGAACTGTTTCAATACAGCACCGGCACGCAATACCACATTGTTCGCATCACGGCTTATAGATTGAGCTGCTTCACCACCATTTTGTTTTGGCAGTTTATTCAATGCTTCATCTAATTTGTTTTCCAATAAATTAATAGTAACATTATTTTTCTTCAACAGGTATTCAACAGGAGAATCTTCCTGCTCTAACAAAGCTTTTAAAATATGCTCTGTTTCAATATTTGGATTAGCATTATTAAAAGCAAGTTGCTGCGCCTGTTGAAACGCTTCAGCTGCTTTTATAGTAAAGTTTCCTAAGTTCATATATTAATGTTGCTTACGCTGATTTTTATTATTTTGATATCCGGACGATACATAACATCAAAAAATAATCCAACATTCATACATAGAAACTCTGTCAGTTAAACTAAAAACAACTGCCTGAAATGCAGGCCAATAAAGCCTTTTCTGAAAATATTACAGGAGCGATGTTGAATCGCTAATTATCTTTCTTTACAAGCACTACCTGGCTGCGGTCTGCTTTATAAATATCGTTGCAAAAATTAGCGAAAGCCACGTAATCAGTTGCAGGAAAACGATTGGATTTTCTTTCAGAAAACCTTGTAAATATAATTTTATCGTTATAAACTGAATATGTTACAACGTATTTGCCAAACGGCGTTTCAAGTGTTTTATTTTTTGGTAATGCTTCTACTGAATAACCGTGTGGTATATTGATGGTAATTGTATCTATATGCTTGAAAGAATAAGGATAAATAATATCATAAATTCTTTTATCTGAAGTGTCCAGCTTAAGATCGGTTTTAGTAATTATATCAGGAACAATAAAAAATCTTTTTCCTGAAACATGGGCATAAGAATTTGCTGTGAGATCAATACTTTCAGTAATAGCCGGTAACGCTTCATCTGTTTCATTGTACTTAAAATCGTTTATTTCATAACTTGAAATTGAAAAGACTTGATTTAAATATTTTTTTATATCATCTTTATTTAATTGATGAAATATGTCATGCATGTCATCGTACTCGAGCCCTTTGTAATTAGTAATTACTTTAGCGGTTAAGTCGCCCTGTTCACTAACATCTGCATTTATTTTTCTGATATAGATGTTATCATTTTCATTATAACAAGGCGTTTGAACGAGTTTCCCTCCTGTTTCAGTTATAAGGAGCGCCGGTCTGTTGCATGTAAAATTACCCAAATATCCTGCGGGTAAAGTTTGGTCTGTACATTCAAGCCACATCGTGTCATTCTGCAATGGAACACATCGAATAACATGATTAAATTGGTTACATGAAAAATCAGAATAAAAGCTTGTGTTGTTCTCACCTGCCTTAATTACTGTATAATAAGAATTAATACCAGCTTCTTTAAGCAATGCGCCCATAAAATTTGAGAGCGCTTTACAATCGCCATATTTTTTTTGAGCCACATATTTTGCATCATGTGGCTGCCAGCCTCCAATACCAAATGATACATTTATATAGCGGGTATTATTTTGAAGGTATTTGTATAAAACAATCACTTTCATTTTAGCATCTTTAACTGTATCTGTTAATTGATGCACTTTCTGTTTTGTTACATCATCAAGTTCATCTCTTCCTCCCAGTAATGCTTGCCGGAACATTCCAAAGTCTTGCCAATTATCCATTTTGCCTGTAAAACCTTGTATAGAAAAATCGGTAGGCGCTAATATTACTTTAGCAGAAATATCATTCATTGATGGGCCGTATGGTTCTATAGACTTTGCCTTTTGATTTTTCACTTCCCATGTGTAAATAATTTTATCATTATCATGAACAATGGAAGGGGTATTATAATAATTGCTTTGTTTATATCTTAAATTATAATCTGCGGGTGTTTCTACAATAAGGCGGCTTGATTCAACAGAAAAGTTTTCATAAGGTTGGGTTATCCATACAGGCAGGTAAAATATTCCATTGTAATCTTCTTCGTCTTCATATTGTATTGTGTACGGGTATTGGGTATAATAAAAATTGTGCGCTTTAAAGCGGGCATCTGATGCAAGTGTTTCCTCATCATCACCGGAGTAATCACCAATATCTTTTTTCTTTATGTTTTTCAGATGCTTTCCAAATGCATCATATAAGTCACCATCAATATTATGCAAGTCTTTCAGATCTGAATAATCGTTAAAATAACCGGCGTGCCTGGCTCCTGCTTCATTTAATATAGTGTAAGCATACTTATGTTTTATAATTGCCTTATCTATGCTCTTAATAATTATTCTTGTTTCATCAAAACGTTCAATAACATTTGCGTGTTCCTTAAGCGAATCAGGGATTAAAAGAATATTGTAATCTTGTGCATTCAATTTAAGCACACAAAAGCAAAGAGCAAGCGAAATGCATAATCGGTTGTTCATAATTATTGTTTTTTAAACACAATCTGTTCGCTTTCTTTTTTTACAACCATTGCAAAAAAGTTGCGCAGGGTTTCATAATCATCGGGCTCAAAAGTGGCTTTATTTATTTTTGTACGGCAACGTAACTGGATAGAATTACCGCTTTGTTGGATCAAATACTCAAACATGCCTTCATTATCATTTAAACTTACACGTGCCGATTTTGGCAATTCATCAACTTTATATCCTGCCGGCACTTCCATATTTAAAATATATGTTTCATCAGTACAATAAGGCATTTCTACAGGATAATAACGTTGCGCTGCGCTAAAGGGATTTTCTTTATACGCACCATCAGCTAATATCGGCGTAAAATATACTATATCTTCTTCTGGCTTAAAAGACATATTATATTGAACAGAGACCGGCTGTTCATACTGTGTTAGTGAATCGATTGATGTGTTCGTCAGATCAACGTCGAAGGCAAAAGATTTTTTCACATCCTTAAAATAATCTTCAGCATTTGTTTTCCTCATTTTTGAACGCATTTGCTGTGATTGCATTTCGCCCATCACATGTTTATAAGATCCTGTAACCTTACCATCAGCATCATTTGAAATAAACAAACTGATAATTTCAGTTTCATGTAGTGAATCAGGTGAAAGATTTACGATAACAGGTTCTTGTGCAATCATTCTTGCATCCCCGTTATAACAACTCTCAGAAAGGCTTCCAAAACCGAGTATGGGATTTGATGCGTCAAGTACATAAGATTTATCACCATTACTAAATTGTGCAAGTACGTAATTGAATTTGCTTATAATAGGATACATGTCGTACGTTTTACCATTATCCCTGGTACTAACTAAAACAGGGTTAGCATCAAAGCCGGCGATATGCAGCATCGCTACAAGCAATATATTTATATCTGCCACATTTCCTTTTTTTGTTTGCTGCGTTTTTTTCAGAGATTGGGATAAATATATTGCTTCATCATCGGTGCAGGTATAATTATCTCTTACAAAGGCATAAATATTTTTTGCTTTTGCTAAAGCATCAGTTTCATTTTGTATTGCGGCTTTTACATCATCTTTAAGCCAGCCATTTTCTTTTTGCAAGTCTGCACCAAAATTATCACGTTTCATTAATTGGTCTGCAGCTTCATACCACGTAGTTAAAAAAGTTTGTGGTTGTTCGTTGGGAAATCTAATTGCAGAAAACTGGAACTCCAATTTTTGGATATAATTTGAAAGAGTGGTAATAAAATTCTCATCTTTTAGTGCTGGCACATTTTTATATGCCCAGGTATGCCTGATTGTAGTGCTTCTGAAATCATACACATCAGAAGCTTCAGCGCCGTTGGGCATGAGTACATGAAAATTATCGTTGGAAGCAGTTGCTGTATCAATTGCCGGTTGCAGATAGCCTTGCTTTAATATTACAAAATCAAAAAATTGCGGGACTTCTAATGTGAACTGGCTCAACAACTCAGGGTATCTTCCCTGGAAAGAAAAAGAAGGAATATACCTGTAAAAAGGGCTGCTTGTTGTATATGTATATTCAATAATCGAACCTTCTTTTATATTTGGGAAAGTAAATTTAACCACCTGGTAGTCTCCGTCTTTATCTTGAAAAATTGAGCTTTTATCCACTTTTGTCTGCACCACTTTGCCATCTTCCAAATTGTATGTTGCTGCCTGCAGGTTATCAACTTTTTCTTTGTCAAAACCATCACCGTATAAATATATTTTAACAGTACCTAAATCATCAAAACTTTTCTTATGTATTAGCTGAATGCGCTCATGCAAAGTATATATTAAAGAAAATGAACCTTTAGTATTTCCTTCATGATGAGATGAGCCAATATCATCTAAATACACAGCATCTGCTGATGAATCTAAAGCAAGGTAATTCGGCTTAAAATCAGATGGCTTAATATCTCCGAACTTCAATTTAACCTCTTTATTCTGGCAAAATGCAGTTGTTGACAATGCAAGGCAAAGCGCTAAGGCGATTACACGGTTGAAAAACATAAGTAGTTAGTTTAAAAAAGCAATAATACAAATTTTCTTTATCACTAAAATATTTTCGCCTTTACTGTATTAAACTTCTTCGTTTTCGCGTAATATTTCCTGATTACATTTTTTGTGATGGCTGCTATTCTATTTTTGCTGCATGCGTAAACTAAGCATGGATGAACTTAACCGCAAAACGGTTGAAGAATTTAAGCAGGCAGAAAAGAATAAGATTATTGTTTTGCTTGATAATATTCGCAGCGCTTACAATGTAGGAAGCATTTTTAGAACAGCAGATGCATTTTTAATTGAATGCATTTTTATTTGCGGATATACACCGCCGCCAACACACCGCCAGGTACATAAAACTGCATTAGGTGCGGTTGAAACTGTTGACTGGATGCAGTTTGAAAACATCAATGAAGCTATTCATCAGCTTAAAGAAAATAATTACGAAGTTTATGCAATTGAGCAGGCTGAACAAAGCATAAAGCTAAATCAATTTCAATCTTCATCAAACAAAAAAATTGCTGTTGTTTTTGGTAATGAAGTAACCGGCGTGCAGGATATAGTTATGCAACAGTGTAGCGGCTGTATTGAAATTCCGCAACATGGCATGAAGCATTCTTTAAATGTTAGCGTAGCTGCGGGCATTGTGTTGTGGAAGTTGGTTCATGGCGTATAGTTCATGGAATTTTTATTGATTATTTTTGCAGCATGACAACAGTGAAGAACTATTTATCGCTTGTAAAATTTTCGCATACCATTTTTGCAATGCCTTTTGCTTTGATTGGTTTTTTTTTAGGACTGCAGCAAGGAATAGAAGTTGCAACATGGTCTGCTGCCGGTTCAAATATTGGTGGTGAAATAAATACAACGCTTTGGGAAATTATTACAACGAAATTTTTTCTTGTTCTCATTTGCATGATAACAGCCCGCAGCGCCGCAATGGCTTTCAATCGTTATCTTGACAGAAACTTTGATGCAAAAAATCCGCGTACAGCAATACGTGAAATACCAAAAGGAATTATTTCTCCTGGAAGCGCACTGCGTTTTGTAATTCTTAATTGTATCATATTTATAACCGCAACATTTTTTATAAATAAGATATGTTTCTTCCTTTCACCTGTTGCACTGTTCGTTGTTTTGTTTTACAGTTACACAAAACGATTTACTTTTTTATGTCATTTAGTTTTAGGAGTAGGATTATCACTTGCTCCGATTGGTGCTTACTTAGCAGTGACAGGCCGCTTTGACATTTTGCCTTTGCTATTTTCATTTGCTGTTATATTTTGGGTAAGCGGCTTTGATATTATTTATGCCTTGCAGGATGTTGAATTCGATCAATCGCAACAGTTATATTCTATTCCTGCAACGGTTGGCAAAACAAAAGCTTTGCATGTTTCAGAACTGTTACATCTTGTAAGTGCAGCATGTGTAATTATTGCCGGTTTTTACGGCCATTTTCATTTTATTTATTGGATTGGTATCGCTGTTTTTTGCGGAATGTTGTTGTACCAACACTCAATTGTAAAACCGAATGATCTGCGCAGGGTAAATCTTGCATTTATGACTGCAAACGGTATTGCAAGTGTTGTATTCGCTGTATTTGTAATCACTGATTTGTTCTTGAATTAATCTGTCAACTGTCATCTCATATCTATTCAACTGAATTATGTCCCGCATTCTTTGTATTGATTATGGAAAAAAACGCACAGGCATTGCTGTAACTGATCCTTTAAAAATTATTGCAAGCGCTTTAACAACCGTTGAAACAAAAGATTTGTTGCCGTTTTTAAAAAAATATTTTCAAGAAGAAGAAGTTGAGCTGGTATTAATTGGTGAACCAAAAAATTGGGATGAAACCGATACGCATGCAACACCACTCGTTCGTCAATTCATACAAAAATTTAAAAAAGATTTTCCTTTAATGAAGATTGAAACCGTTGATGAACGTTACACATCAAAACTTGCATCACAGGCAATGGTGCAAATGGGCATGAAGAAAAAAGACCGGCAAAAAAAAGAAAACGTTGACCAGATTGCTGCTGCAATTATGTTACAGGAATATTTGAAAACCTTGCCCTAAATCCCTGAAGGGACTTTTTATCCTCTGCTTAACAAGCTAAAATATATCTTTGCCCGCAAAAATTTAAGTTCTAAAGTCCTCCCTTTAGGGAGGATTTAGGAGAGTTTGATTTATGATTTTACCTATTGTTGCATACGGAGCACCTGTTTTAAGAACTAAAGCAAAAGATATTACGCCTGATTACCCCAATCTTGAAAAATTACTTGCAGACATGTGGGAAACATTGTATGCGAGTAATGGTGTTGGTTTAGCTGCGCCGCAGGTAAATAAAGACATTCGTTTGTTTTTAGTTGACAGCTTACAGCTTTTTGCTAACCAGGAAGAAGAAGATAAAGGAAAATATCCTGATGAACCCGGCTTCAAAAAAGTATTCATCAATGCACAGATAAAAGAATTAAATGGCGAGCCATGGAATTATAACGAAGGCTGTTTGAGCATTCCTAAAATAAGAGAAGATGTAATGAGGCCGGCAACAGTAACCATCCATTATGCTGATGAAAATTTTAATTATCATACAGATACTTTTACAGGCTTAACCGCACGAATCATTCAGCATGAATATGACCATATTGAAGGAAAACTTTTTATTGACTATATAAAACCTTTCCGCAGAAAATTATTGCAGGGCAAGCTTTCGGATATTACAAAAGGCAAAATAAAAGTGGATTATAAAATGACTTTCCCCAAATGAGTTTAAAATATGTGTTTCTTTTTTCAATCTTGTTTCCTGTTGCATTGTTCGCTCAAAAAGATTCTTTTATTGTTGAAGGAAAAGATACCACTATTATTATAGACAAAGGAACTTTTACTTTAAAACCTGTGATCGTTCGCAATCATATGGACTATGCAAGTTTGTTGCGCCGCATACAAAACGATACAACTTTTTATAAAGCATTCCGCAATCTGCATGTGCTGGAATTTTCTTCGCTGAATAACATTCGCATGTTCGATAAAAAATATAACCTTGAGGCAAGTTATTACAGCAAAACAAAACAGCATCGTGAAAACGGATGCCGCAGTACTGAAACTGTTGAACAAAAAACAACCGGTGTTTTTTTAGATGCAGGCGGAAATTATAATTATTTAACCGGCGAAATGTATGCATCCATTTTTCTTACTAAAGGAAAAATTTGCGGAGAAGATAACGTTGTTGCAGGCCATGAATTTTCAACCGCAGGAAAAAGCGGAACAGAAAAACATAAAGAGCAACTAAAGATGTTGTTCTTTGATCCGGGGAAAAAAATTCCGGGCATTCCTTTTATCGGCAACAAGCTTGACTTGTATGATGAAGATGCGCATAAGTTGTATAACTATACGCTCGATTATGATACACATAACGGAGAATATGTTTACATATTTTCTGTAAAACCAAAAGATGATCTTGGATTCTTTCAAAGAAATGATATTGTTGTTGATGAAATGACAACACTATTTGATGCAAAAACAATGGAAGTAGTTGGCAGAACTTATTCGTTAAGTTATAAAGCCGGCTTGTATGATTTTGATGTGAAGATTGAAGTTGAAATGACGCATGCGGGAAATTTGCTGGTGCCGCGAACAATGCGCTATAAAGGCAATTTTTCTGCGATAACAAAAAAAAGAGAACGCGGAGAATTTACCGCAACGTTGTTTGATTTTAAGTAATAAGTGAATTTATATTCAAAAACATTTTTAGAAGCCTCATGTCGACGACAAGAGACATCTCATAAATAGCAGAGAATAAAAATTAGAAGACCTCTCCTAACGTTGTGGCGACGTTTCAGAATGATTTAAGTTTGTTATCCAATGAACAGGTTACAAGAATTATTTCAGCAAAAACAAAACAATGTTTTGAATGTGTATTGCACTGCAGGCTTTCCGCAGTTTGAAAGCACATTAACTGTAATGAAAGCTTTGCAGGATAATGGAGCAGATGTTATTGAACTCGGAATGCCATATAGCGACCCGCTTGCCGATGGACCTGTGATACAAGCCAGCGGCAGCAAAGCGTTGCAAAATGGAATGACACTTGAAAAACTTTTTGCGCAATTGCAGGATTGCAGGAAAGAAATTTATGTGCCGATAATTTTAATGGGTTATATGAATCCCGTTTTGCAATATGGCTTTGAAAGATTTTGCCAGCACGCGGCAGCAATACCAATTGATGGCTTAATTCTCCCCGACCTTCCTGAACATGAATTTGAAACAGAGTATAGAGACATCATCCATCGTTATGGATTGGATTTTATTTTTTTGATAACGCCTGAAACATCGGAAGAAAGAATAAAAAAATTAGATGCATTAAGCTCAGGTTTTGTGTATGCTGTTTCATCTTCGTCAACAACAGGCAAGAAAAAAGATTTTAATGAAGTGGAGAAATATTTGCAACGATTGAAAAATATGGATTTGAAAAATCCTGTTATAGTTGGTTTTGGCATTAATAACAAACAAAGTTTTCAATCAGCTTGCAAATATGCAAACGGCGCTGTAATTGGCACAGCTTATATTAAAGCAATCGAAGATTCAAACAATGTTCAGCAAAGCACAAAAGCATTTTTAGAAGCAATTAAATGATTTTAAAATTTCGGAATTGGGAAATTTTTAAAATTGATTTGAAACTTTGAGTGTGAAACTACAGATGCCATTGATGCAAAAAAGTACAAGTGTTGCGACGCAAGGAACGATGCCATGAAATGCCAATGCCGGTTACCAAAAAATTTTTTAACAGCTTACGAAATAACAATTCATATTTAATTTGCAGTTGTAGTTTAAAAAATAGTTTATGTTGAAGTGGATGTTTATTGTATTATGCTTGCCGCTATTTGCGCAATCACAAAAAAAAGCTTTCTTACTAACCGGAAACATTAAATCTGTTCCTGAAAATACGCAGGTTGTTTTGCTTGGTTTTAATGGCACAGATACACTTGCCGTGTCAACCGTGAAGCAAGGCAGTTTTACGTTAAGCGGCATGGTTGATAATATTGATGCACGCATTATTTTATTTCCTTCGCTGCAACGCAGAATGGTTGTGTTTATGGGCAGCGATACTGTAAACATTACGGGCAGCAGCGAAAATGATATTTCAATTACAGGTGCGCCTGCTAATCTTGATTACGAAGACTTTTTGTATTACATAAAGCCCATCAATGATTATGTTGGTTTTTACCGCAATCAAATGATGTCGGCTACAACGCAAGGTTTGCGCGATTCCGCGATTATTGAATTGAATACAGTATATAATCTTTATCAAAACGCAATTGACCGTTTTCTCGACCGAAAAAAAAATTCTCCCGTTGCTGCGTTGTTGCTTGCATACAGTTATGATACAGATCCCAACCGCGATGTTTTGTTGCTTGAAAAAAGATACAATCAACTTACAGGAGCTGCCTTGCAAAGCCAGTTTGCAAAAAATCTTTCAGACGTTATTAAAGAAGATAAAGTTGGTGCCGTTGGCACACAGTCGCTTGATTTTACGCAAACAGATACTGCAGGAAAACCTGTAACGCTTTCGCAGTTTAAAGGCAAATATGTGTTGATAGATTTTTGGGCAAGCTGGTGCCGCCCGTGCCGCATGGAAAACCCGAATGTTGTTGCAGCGTTCAATAAATACAAAACAAAGAATTTTACTGTGCTTGGTGTTTCGCTTGATTCTGAAAAACCAAATTGGTTGCAGGCAATTCACAGCGATAATTTAGCATGGACACAAATAAGTGATCTTAAACAATTCAATAATGCTGTTGCGGAAATGTATCATATCAAAGAAATTCCGCAGAATATTTTAGTTGACCCCACAGGAAAAATAGTTGCCCGCAACTTGCGCGGCGATGCATTAATGCAGAAGCTTGACGAAATATTTGCCAGCAGTAACTAATATTATTTGTATTTTTTGGTGACGGGCAATTGATCTTCATGGCATCGTTCCTTGCGTCGCAACACTTGTGCTGAAGCTTTTTATGGCAGCAAAAATGTTGCGTATATTTGAG
>JAFBAF010000148.1 GCA_019247895.1 Parafilimonas sp.
CGTTGGTGGCAATTCGGTTGACCAACGTTTAATTGAAAAAACCAAAATAAAATCTTTTAAATACTTTACACATATTCTATTGACAAACTCAGCGTTGCCGAAAACTGCATATTGAAAGAGTAGGCAAAAAGTTTTTTTTATGGCTAAACAAGATTTAAGAGACAGAACGGGTGCTTTACTCGGAACAATTGAAACTAAAAGTGATGGAAAACAAGAACTTCGTGACCGGACAGGCTCATTAAAAGGAGTTTATGACCCTAAATCTAACCAGACACGAGATAGGACTGGTTCACTTGTAGGAAGTGGCAATCTCTTGACCTCATTACTCCATTAATTATTGGGCTGCAACGACAGCCCGAACTTTTTAAACTAAAACTATGTTATGGGATTTCTTGAAAAACTTTTTGGATTAGACCAAGTAAAAAACCCTAATGCAAAAATTCATCAGCTCTTTAAATACAACTTACAAAACGTGTATATTGATTTCACTTTTAAAAAAGTGAAAGAAGAAACCATTTCAACGAAAAAGACAATCTTAGTTGAAACTTTTCAGAAGAAACTGGATTATAAAGAGTGTAATCTATTTTCACTAGTTGAATTAAAGAACAGGTATAACATAGAAAATGAAATACGTTCTGTTGAACCTGAAAAAATTAATAGTATCGTTTTTTGTAGTGAAAATCTTTCAGATATTGCAGTTGATGACCTTGCAACTTTTATTAACTCAATTTATCAATATTACGAAGGACCAGATACATTTAATGAAGGCATGTTTACTTCGGAAGAAAAGGATTTATTCTTATCTAGTAAATATTTCCCAGGAAGGTGGTGGCAATGGAAAGATTATCCACGTAAACTTGACATACGTATTGAGACAAATACTACTCGACTGGAAGCCGAAATAAGTTTAGGTTTACAAGATAAATTTTGATGAACTGCCACCAACAAGGAGTTTGGCAAAATGCGGGCTGGACGTTGTAAGCATCAGCAGTTGTAAAACTATTTAGCTGCATATTCGGCTGACATTTCGCTGTTGTGCTGTTGTTTGTTTCTTCATCTTAGTAAAAAATTAAACTTTTGTATCGGCGTGACGAATGCTATTATCCGCACTTCGCCAAGCCTTGACCGTTGTATGCAGATTGTTCAAGTCTTCGGCGTCAACAATTCTGTTCAGCATTTTGTATTTGGACACAACGCACTTTTTTCGCAATCAACGGCAACAGTAATTCTGTTCAGCAATCTTCTTTAAAGTGGTTTTAGTTTTTTGGCAGACAAAAAGCGTGTTGACAAAAATCTTTGTTTTAATTCATCAAACATTTTCGTTGCTGCGGTTGACGGTTCGTAAGTTTTATTCAATCAATCTGCATACAACAAATGTATTTGCGTCAGCGGGGCTGACGAGGTCGCGCCAGGCAGTTGTAAAAAAATTTAGCTTTAGTTCAAGCGTGACCGAACGCTATTGAACAGTAGAATAAAACTTCTGCCGCCGTTGGTGTTCTTCACCAACGGCAAAAGATATAAGAGTTTGTTGGTAAAGAATACCAACAAAGGCGTAAAGTCATACTATCAGCTTTTGTTCGGGCAGGAGATTATTAATTTAGCTTTAGTTCTTAACTTCAACTTTAAAACAAAACCGGACAGTAGTTGTGGGCAGACGTTTTTCAAATATCCCACCTGCAGCAATACCTGTCCGTTGTGCGTAACAATTTGACACACCAAAACGATTGATAAACCAACCCTATAATTTAATAAATCAAAACTTACGGTATGAAAAAAATAGTTTTTTTTACAACAATTTCTTTTCTTTTTATTTCGTGCAGTAGTAAGTTGACAAGAGAGAACGCAGCAAATATTCTTCAAAAGGAATTGCCTTTCAAAGTATGGCAGACTATAAAAATTGAACTTCGAACATGGAATGACTATTCGGACGCTGTTAAACAAGGTCTTTTGAAACAAATTCCTCCTGACCAAGATAATACTGGTTATGTTAACGGACGATTACAAATAGCAATTACTGACAACCGTACCAAATACGAATTAACTGAAAGCGGCAAACGATTAGTTGTTAATCAAGACCCAGAAAATATTTGGGCAGAAGTATACTCGCATTATATTTCTAATTATTCTGTTAACTCCATATATTCTCCTAATGACAATTCGAATGAGGCAGAGGTCGAATTCGAAGTCGGTTATGCGTTAACTGAGTTTACCGGAAAAAATTTTGCATCTAATTATGCTGTTGGAGATGGACCAATGTCAACATGTTTTAGTACAAGTTATTTTAAAACATTTAAGTGTACATTTCGAAAATATGATGATGG
This sequence comes from Parafilimonas sp., assembly GCA_019247895.1. Taxonomy (GTDB): domain Bacteria; phylum Bacteroidota; class Bacteroidia; order Chitinophagales; family Chitinophagaceae; genus Parafilimonas. The sequence continues at coordinate 2,322 of JAFBAF010000148.1, forward strand.
TTGGCACATAGAAAATAAAGAGGAAATTTCTAATCAAGTAAAAAATGTGAACGGTGCTAAATTGAATATGCAATCACAACTACCAAGTGTTTGCCTAGACAACTCGAAAAAATAATTTTTGCTGCACCCAACAAAAGGTTTGGCAAAATGCGGGCTTAACATTGTAAGCATCAACATTTGTAAAACTATTTAGCTGCATATTCGGCTGACATTTCGCTGTTGTGCTGTTGTTTGTTATCTTCATCATTTGTAAAAAAATTAAACTTTTGTTCCGGCTGACAAAGCGCTATTATCCGCACTTCGCCAAGCCTTTGAACGTTAGCGGTAATTGTATAAAAACGCTTCAGTGAAAAAATTAATCATAATAAACTCGATACTCTTACTATTACTTTTAAGCGTCTTTGTTTTTGGCTATTATTTTATTCAATATCCTGACAGTTTCAATATCAGCAGGTATATAAGAGAAGCAGAATGGAAACCGTTTGGTTTAATTTTCTTTGCACTTGTTGTTGCAGCTATTCTTTTAAGTTTTTTGCGCATAAAAAATTATAAGCCAACAAAGAAGTTTCTGGAAATTTTATCCGTCCTTCAATTTCTGTTTTTATTATTTCTTGTAATCAAAATGGTGGACACTTACAAAGAGAATAAAAACAATTTTGATAACTTGATTTTACAATACAGGAAAAAGGCTGACGCTGATATTAAATCTGGATTTATTGAAATTGAATATGCTGGTGGACTTGAAATCCTTGATGAACGACAACTAAACATGCAAGAGAAGATTGACAGCGTTGAAAAAACTTTCGGATTGTCATATCGAAATAGTGGTTGTCTTGTGAGTAGTGCGTTAGTAAAAGCACAGGATGAATACATAAAACTTACCAAACCGTACCTTGACAAGCGAAATGGACCTAATTGGGAAAGCAAAATGAAAAGACAAATCAAACAAATTCAAAACAACTACCGCTAACAAAAGTATTTATGCAAGCAGGGCTGACATTACGCAGCAGCAGCAGTGGGTTCGCTATTCAGCTTTAGTTCCATCGTGAAGGGACGCTACCTGAGCATTAGTAATAAATTCATCTTTGTATCTTTACCCGGCTTCAGTTATCGGCTGACACGGCGCAATTGCCCTGCCTGCATACACACTGAGCCATTAACGGTAATTTTAGGTAAGACCTTCATCATGACAAATGAAAAAATTTAAAAGATTTCTTTCAATATTAGCAATTTTAATTCTGACCTTTTCAATTATATATTTCATCCCTGAAAACAGAAAAGAGATTAAAACCACACACTTCACTTTTCTTTTTAGCAATAGCATTGACACCGCAATAATCACTAAACTTGCAAATGCTTTAGAAGGTAATTATTCAAGAATAGGTAATGACCTCAGAACAAAACCTGCTGACAATATTGAAACAAATATTTATGCTCAAAGATGGAGATACATCAAAGCTACTGGAAACTGGGGCGCTTCAGGCAACATAGAAGGTATCTCAAAACTTCATTTTGTTGAGCAAGCATGGGGAGAAAGTGACAAAAATAAAGTTGCTATTCACGAATTTGCTCATACCGTAACACTGAAATTACTTTTAAACAATGAAACACAACCGGTAGATTCAAAAATTTTCGACCAAAAATTTTCAACTTTTCCTACATGGCTTTGGGAAGCAATAAGTGTTTATGAAGCAAAACAGTTTGTTGACCCTAAAACATTGCCTTACTTAAACAATGGACAATATCCAACTATTTCAGAACTCAATAATCGTTTAAAAGGTGGAAAGGTATATACGTGCGGTTATACAATTATTGAATACATCTTGTCTAAATATGGACAAGACAAATTAATCAATCTTGTTAAAAATTATGGGGACATGAAAAGTACATTTAATGTAACCGATGACCAGTTTTGTAAAAATTGGTATGAATTTGTAAAGGGAAAATATTTGAAATAAACTACCACTGCAAAAGTATTTATGCAAGCAGGGGTGACAATACTCATTTCAGCATCAAGTTCGCTATTCAGCTTTAGTTTCGGCTGACACAGCGCTGTTGTACTTTTTTATTATAATTTCATCCTTAGTTTTCAAATCAGCAGCAGTTCGGGCTGACACAACATTTAATGCCCTGCCTGCATAAATACCGAGCCGTTGAGCGTAATGCTGATCTTCTAATTAAATAGAACTTTTATGAGACAAATTTTATTTTTGACTAATAAAAAAATATTGATTGTATTAATTACTTTATCAGTTTTCAGCAAATGTTTTGCAGGAGAAATTCATAGTATAAAAAATGGAGATTGGAGTTCAAGTTCTACTTGGTCTTCCGGAAAAGTGCCAACAAAGAATGATGACGTAATAATTGACGCTGGATTTAAAGTTACCGGAACTGCAGACACAGCAAAATGTCGTTCCTTAATAATTAATGGGGACTTAGTATCTATAAAAATTGTTATTGGTAAAAATGGCGGGGGAAACAGCCAATGTTTGATTAATAAAAAAGTTGAAGGAGGATTTTTTATTATAAATGGTTACTTAAAAATAAGTAATGCCGCTACTATTTCAGGAAGTGGGCAATACATTACTGATGGCAATGGAAATAAACTACCAACTCCTATTTTTGTAATTGATGGTAACAGTGGTATAGACGCAACAAGTGTTGATGCTTCAATTCCTCTGCTTGATTTAGACAATATTTCATATCAAAAATTTATTACTCAAACATCCTTTTATATAATTGACCCACCAAGATTTAACAACGGCGTTGCAATTAAAAACATACCTAATTTACTGGGCGATTTAAATACATCAAAAGCCATTTACTTTTTCTTCGGTCATGGTGATAAAACTCAAAGCACTCATAACCCTTTAGGTTTTGTTATAAAAGGAGGCGTAAATTCTAAAATACCAACACAATTAGACGTTAACAATTATCCATTTGACCCATTAAATTTTTTATATCCTCTTAATCATAATAGTAATGGTTCTAAAGAAATGCAAATAACCTTTCAAGATTCACTTGTTTGTGCTGGAATTAATGCCGGTTACGCTAATGTTGTAAGTGCAAATGGTTCTTATGTTGAATTGTCACCCACATGGATGGGTGGATGGGGGCTGTTTTCTTCTGACTATGCTAATTTTAATATTGGAAAATTAAATCTTACAGATAATTATCATTATGCAACAGAGCAAGGCATATTGAGCTTTACAACTTTTGGTGCAAACGATACGACAACAATCGATTCAACGATTTTAGATATTAAGTTTAGTAATTCGCTTTGGGAATACGGTAAATACAATATAACAAATTTGATAATCAACTCTGGTACTCTTGAATTAAATAATGCTGCTCAAATAATAATTAGTGGTAAAATTTTAAATAACTGTGGTTCGAGTTGTTATGCAACTTTCGACGACAATCAATCTTTTATACAAAAAAATAATTTGGTTAAAACGCCTGTTACCTTTCCTGTAGGGGTTAAGAAAAGCTATCTACCCCTTACAATAAAAAACTTAGGAACAAAAGACAATTTTCAGATATATACAAAAAACACAGTTCCGAACAGCAACTCAATTAATCCCCATCTAACAAAAGATTGGAATATACATGAAAAAGTTTCAGGTGGTAGCAATGCAACTTTAACTTTCCAATGGAATAGGTCGGATGAGCCGTCGGGGTTTGACAGGTCAAATGCAAAGGTGGCTCAGTATAATGGAAGTACCTGGAATTTATATCCGGTAACTGTTCATCAAGGCAGTGATACAAATACTTTTGTTGCTACAGTTTCTGGTATAAGTAGCTTTTCAGATTTTACAATCACAAGCGCAGATGGTTCATCAAAATCTTTAATATCATTAATTAACGAAGATGAAGCAAATCTAAAGACATGGAATGTCAATCTTTATCCAAATCCTGTAAAAGAAAATCTTCTTATCACTGTTAATAGTAAAATAACAACTCCGTTAACTGTTGAAATAATAAATCTTTGGGTAAATCATTATTTTTAAAAAACAGCAATACTACGAAAGGGCTTTCAACAAATATTATTAACGTATCGTTTTTAAAAACAGGGAATTACTTTGTAAAGTGTAAGCAAAACAATGAACTTGTAATAATTCCATTTATAAAACTTTGACCTTTATTAAAAACAAACATTAAAAAAATCACAAAAGCACTACCGCTACAAAAGTATTTATGCAATAAAGTGTAAACCGTTTCTTAATTCAAGAAGTTTAATTAACTGTTCAGTAGGCAGTTTTAAGGATTCGGTATAACTCATCGCAGGCATAAACAATAATTGCATACCTTGAGAATAATCATTTTAGCGAAAGCGAAGCTTATACATGCATGAAAAAAGACCGTGTAATCTTTTGTTTTGCCATTTTATTTACTTTAACCTTTTACTATTCCAAAGCACAAAGTGTTCAGGACTCTGTTTCGCAAACTGAAAAGGAAAATGTAATTATTTCTATTAGCGGGTTACTAAATAAGAACTACATTTTTCCTGATGTATCAAAAAAAATTTGTGACATACTTGCGGAAAACTTAAAAAGAGGTAGTTATTCGTCTATATCAGACCCGGTATTATTTGCAGAAAAGTTAACGAATGATCTTCAATCTATAAGCAAAGATGTTCATCTTGCAGTGAGTTTCAATCCGCAACGCGTGCAAGAATTAAAAGCTCCGCAAAAAGAAAATAACGAGTTGTCTGCATCAAGATTAAAAGAGATGCAATTGAATAATTTTGGCTTTAAAAAAATAGAATTACTTAACGGTAATATAGGTTACCTCGAGCTTGAGAGTTTTGCTGATGCACGTTATGGAGGAGAAACAGCAGTTGCTGCAATGAATTTTCTATCTAATGCCAGTGCGTTAATAATTGATTTAAGAAATAATGGAGGCGGTAATCCCTCAATGACGCAGTTAATTGCAAGCTATTTATTTACTTCTAAGCCTGTTCATCTCAACACATTTTATAATAAATCTGCTGATACATCTTCTGATAGCTGGACTTATCCATTCATACCTGGTAAACGAATGCCAAATACAGATGTGTATATTCTCACGAGTAGTAATACATTTTCTGCAGCAGAAGAATTTGCTTATGATATGCAAAGTCTTAAAAGAGCAACTATAATTGGTGAAACAACAGGCGGTGGTGCTCATACAGGAAGTAATATGGTAGCAGGTGAGCGATTTATTGTTTTTATTCCTACAGGAAGAGGAATTAATCCAATTACAAAAACAGATTGGGAAGGGGTAGGCGTTAAACCGGATATAACAGTGCCTGCACCCGATGCACTTATTACAGCACAAATAACTGCAATCGAAAGATTGGAAAGTGAATCGAGCGACACAAATAATGTTCTGTTTAAATGGGCTTTAACAACATTAAAAGCTAAACAACATCCTGTAAAAATTGATGAAAATATTTTAAAAACGTATGCAGGAAAGTACGGACATCGTTTAATAAGTTATAACAATGGAGATTTGTATTATCAACGTGATGATGCTCCTAAAATTAAAATGATACCACTCGAAAAAAATTTATTTGAATTAGAAGGCATTGAAGATTTCAGATTAAATTTTGTTATTAAAGAAAATAAAGTAGTTGCTGTTATTGGACTTTATAAAGACGGCGAATCTGATAAAAGCATGAAAGATTAATAACGTACCCCGCTGAGGCCAAAACTTTGCTGCATACTTGCCCCGGTTTTTGTAACTTAGGTTTTTATTCAACTGCAAATGGATAAAGAAGTAGTTAAAGCCATTATTACAAGTTCGGTTGCCATACTTACCGCACTGCTGCCGCTTATTATAAATTACTTCAGCAAAAAAAATAAAGACAGTGAGTTTAAAAACCTGCTCGATCAATCTCAAAACAAAATAAATTTTATAAACAGTTATTACGATTCGTTACACAGGTTTTTGCCAGACGCAGAAATTAACATTTTAAAAAGCAATTTGGCGGCTGAACTGTATGAATTAAAAAATAAGATCAACGAATCAAATGAAACACATGCAACCCGCAGCAAAGCACATTTTACATTTCAAAAGATCTTTCTCACATTTAAACCGGTAAGTTTTATGGGTTGGGTTTGGGCGGTTTTATTTTATATTAATTTAATAATATTCTTCTTTATGTTGCTGGGAACAGCAATAGATGATAAAACATCTGAATTTTCGTTGCATGCTTTTCGTGATAATCTCTTTAAAAAAAATGACGGCAGCTTTGGAGCAATTATTTTAATGATTGGTCTTTTATTATTGTTTCGCTGGCTTGCAGTGCGTAATTACAAACACAATCAAAAAATTTCAGTAAATACAAGTTAAACGGCAATTTACAGGCTGTGGAAACTTAATCGTGAGCAGTGTGGCATTGCTTAACCTTGTGTGTAGAATGAGATCCTGCGATAATTACAGGAACAAACACTTAGATTTGCAACATCAGTAAATAGAAATTAGTTTCAACTCTAAAAAATAAAAATGTCAAAAAAAATATTTGTTATAGACGACGAAGCCGATGTGCTGCTTTCTATAAAAGCCTGGGGCAATGAAAAAGATTATGAAGTAACAACATTTGAAGACTCCGAAAACTTTTTGGACAGGCTTTTAGAGGTAAAGCCCGACGTGGTTTTGGTTGACATTAATTTAAAGGATGATGATGGAAGAAATATTTGTCACGATTTAAAAAATATATTACCCTTTCCTGTAAAAATAATTTTAGTTTCTGCAGATGCAGCTGCGCTGCTGGATTATCATAGTCATTATGCAGATGGTATTTTAAATAAGCCTTTTACATTTACCGAACTTGAAAA
>JAFBAF010000274.1 GCA_019247895.1 Parafilimonas sp.
TGTGGCGGCCAAACCTGTGCCGCCTGATACTGAAATCTGCCCCAACCCCTTTATTGCAACGAATGCAATCAATACTGCCAGTATGTAAAATTTCTTCATAGAGAATAGATTATCCAACACCAATTAACCATTAATTGATGCGTAATACCAATAAGTGACGTTTTTTAAAACGACTAAGAATGTTTAGTCACAGTATTAATTAGCAGTTGGTTCCTACGGCGGATATAAAGATTTTGGATACGGCTGGCATGCAGCGCACATGCCAACTACGAAAATATGAACTTAGCGCTTATTTTCAAATTATTAACAAAAATTCGGTGAGGGCAGCATATTAACTGGTAAACGTGTGGCGCCGGAGAGTCTGGTAAGCCCGCAAACTTAAGTGCTTCCTGTTTTTAAAAGGCTGCGCAGAACTGCAGCGTGCTTCAGGAACTGGCAAGTTTGGCCCATCTTTCAAGAAAAATGAACAGATGCATTTGGATTAATCGGCTTTATCCATTGATTCGATGCTATGGCACTATAGAGCAACGCAATGCCTGCAAATTTTCAAAGGCACTACCAAGTGTGTTATTAAAATAACAATAAACCAGTTTCCCTTCACTGGTCCATTGCCTGATGCGTTCTGCATATGCCTTGAGAACTGTATTATCATAGCTACCCCGATAACCTTTTTCAGTGCCATGGAACCGCAGATATACCAGATCCTCCTGTGGTAATAACGGGGTGGCGGAGGCTGGCAGATCGTGCAGCACCAAACTAAAGTTGTATTGTTGCAGCAGCTTGAATGTTTCATCGGTATACCATAAATTACTTCTAAACTCAACGGCAACTTTCCATGCATGCTCCGCATTTACAGAAACAATCGCTGTAAAAAGTTCTTTTACCTGCTTAATTTTTTCCGGCTTTAATGAAGGTGGAAATTGTATGAGTATGCAACCTTTTTTATGTTCAACATTATTTATTGTTTGCACAAAAAGCCGGACATCCCCGGCATTAAACTCAAGACCTTTTGAATGGCTTATGCTTTTGGACAATTTGAAGGTAAACCGAAAATTTTGCGGCACCATATCCCGCCATTTTATCACTGTGAACGCTTTGGGCAACTTATAAAATGAACTATTAATTTCAATACTGTTGAAAAAAGAAGCGTAATAAGTTAACCTGCTTTTGCCGCGAAAGGGTTCAGGATATAATGCTTTAGGCACAGGCATGGCAATACCGCTTGTACCGCAATAAAAGCTGTTGTCAGAATAAGTAAGCACAACAAACCATATCTAATCTTATGCCTTTAATTGGAAGGATGCATATGAGGATAGCTTAAGGTAAAAAATGAAGCTGATTTATGAGGCACGAATCAGAGTAAATTAAAGGCTAAAAAAGCGAAGACGGGAGTAATCGGAGTTTTGATCCGGCGGCTGTAAAAAGCAAAAGGGAGCTTTGCTCCCTTTGCGGTTTAACGTGTTATAATAAACTTCGCAGTGTTCCAATTAACACCATCATAAACCCTGGCCACATATTCACCCGGTAACAGGGTCGATACATCAAGTTTTAGAGCAACTTTCTTATTTTCAAAGTTTTGCTGTTTTACAATTGTGCCAAGCTTATTTGTAATCTCTACTTTTTGGATGCCGTGTATCTTTTCTGCATTTCCGGCAAGTGCTATATTAATAATATTTGCTGCCGGATTAGGTGAAACAGTAACATTTGGACCGCATCCCAACTCATTCCAGGTAGTGGCGCCATCTGATACCACACCGCAGGGGGTGGTAATTGTTACTTTAAAAGCTAATCCCGAACAGGCAGGCATCGAAAAATTCGAAAAACTTGAACCGTTTATTGTTGTTACAGGTAACCCTGCTTTTGTAGGTGTAAGCGTCCATACATAATTAGCACTGGTTGTATTAGGCAGCAAAGCACAGCTTGCAGACAAATATTTTGAAGTACCGCCACCATACGAAGTGCTCCATGTGATTGGAAGCGGCAAAGGGTTTCCGACTGTTATATTTGGCTTAATAACGTCGGGTAATATATTATTACAAGTGTTTCTTACAGAAGCGGTAAGTGTAATATGCGCATCATAAGCTTTAGTAAGGGTTGCTTTATTATTGGCTGTAGCTATTGTTACCGCACCTGAAGGAGACGCGCTCCAAACTACCGTATTGTTTGCAGGCAGGTTGGTAACAGAATATTGAGCAGAGGTTGTGCAGAAAGCATCCTGGCCACTAATTGACATTTGCAAAGTTGGCGTAACGCCATACAAGACATACGCTTCGCCTAAACAATTTGCTGCGACAAGGCTATAGGTAACCCAGAAATAGCCGTTATCGCCACCATTGCCCCATTGATTTTGCACTTTAAACATGCCGCGATTGTTATCATAACCTACAATACAGGTGGCATGAGCGCCACGATTAGTGCCGGTATTTGTGTTCCAAATGCCATTGGTGTTCCACATAGCGTCAAAAGACTGAGTAACCAAGAAGCCAATTACAACAGGGTAGCCCAAATCCAGTGCGTTTTTCATTCCTGTAACATCATTTTTTGCTAATGTTGCCCATCGTAATGCCTTATTGTTGCCAGCGTCATTTCTTTGCGCCTGCGTAGGCTGGGTGATGCAATCGCCGTCTACATAAGGCATAAGATTCCATGAACAATCACCTTGTGTTTGTACGAGATTTAAGCCACTCGTTATATAAGAACCCGACAAGCAGTCGTTGCTAATTTTAATTTGATTGTACACATAATTAGGGCTTCGTTCCGCATTTGCCCAGCAATTAAATTTGGAATAAGTGAGGATACCCATTGCCGAATAGCCTGTTGCCCATCCTACACAGGAACCTTCACCGCCCTGGTTGCCAATAGGCGGATTGATCAATAAAGTAATACCACCTGCACCGGCGATTTTTTGTTTGTTTTGAGGCATTGCATACTTTCTTAAAGTATCCCAGTTCACCTTTGGTAATTTTGCATATTGATCTTTAGATAAAAGCAAGGCGCCTGGCTTAAAGTCTTCTGCCCGTTGTGCGGCGGCAGCAAAAGAAATGAGTACTGTACATACAAGAAACAGTTTACGAACTGTATAAGCTTTTGTAATAAAAGTTGATTTCATGATTTTATATTAATGTGTGGAGATATTTTTCAGAATAAATTTTGCAGCCAAAAGGCAAACGGTGGTGATAAACCGGTATGTAGTTTCATAAGCTTAGCAATGATTAATAAATTTAAGTTTTTTCCGCAGATAATATCGCCTTGTAATTGTTTGTGCTACAAGTGCACAGCCATTACCTGCATAATCACTTTATTTACATTATTCCTGTTTTGGAGTGGTTCTTTTGAGAAAGATAATAAGAGTTATTTGTTGTGCAGCCATCGTTCAACCTGTTGAAGACTCATTGCATTCCATGTCATATCTTTTGTAAGTCCTCCTTTACGTGATGCAGCAATGCCCCAGCG
>JAFBAF010000320.1 GCA_019247895.1 Parafilimonas sp.
GATGCATTGCAATCGAAAATAAACAGTTCAAGCAAAGAAATCGGAAAGTTAATAGCAAGCGGAAAAAAAGAAGAAGCGGAGCAATTGAAATCTTCTGTTAATGAATGGAAAAAATCTTTGGAACCTGTGAAACAACAATCAGAATTAATAGAAAAAAAATTATCAGATACACTTGTGCTTCTTCCAAATCTTCCTGCAGAAAAAGTACCAAAAGGCTTTATTGCAGAAGATAATGAAACCGTAAAAGAAAGCGGACACAAACCTGCCTTGCATGCAAACGCATTGCCGCATTGGGAGCTTACAAAAAAATATAAACTGATAGATTTTGAACTCGGCACAAAAATTACCGGCAGCGGTTTTCCGGTATACACAGGCAAAGGCGCCAAATTGCAAAGGGCGTTAATACAATATTTTTTAGATTATAATACGGCCGCGAATTACACAGAAATTATTCCTCCTTTTGTTGTAAATGCTGATAGCGCTTTTGCAACAGGTCAACTGCCGGATAAAGAAGGCCAGATGTATTATATTAATGAAGATGAGTTTTACTTAATACCAACATCTGAAGTGCCTGTTACAAATATTTATCGCGATACAATTGTGAAGCAGGAAGAATTGCCAATTAAAATGACGGCTTATTCACCATGTTTTAGAAGAGAAGCAGGAAGTTATGGTAAAGATGTGCGGGGCTTGAATCGTTTGCATCAATTTGAAAAAGTAGAAATAGTTCAGATCGTTGAAGCAGGAAAAAGTTATGCTGCTTTAGATGAAATGGTAAATCATGTTGAGCATCTTTTACAAACACTTGAATTACCTTATCGCATTTTAAGATTATGTGGCGGTGATATGAGTTTTGCAAGCGCTCTTACTTACGATTTTGAAGTTTTCAGCGGAGCGCAAAAACGCTGGCTGGAAGTGAGCAGTGTAAGTAATTTCGAAAGCTATCAGTCGAACAGGTTAAAATGCAGGTATAAAGATGAGAACGGGAAAAATCAGTTAGTGCATACATTAAACGGAAGCTCGCTGGCACTGCCAAGAATTATGGCTTGTTTGCTTGAAAATAATCAAACAGAAAACAATGTAAAACTGCCTCAGGTTTTATACAAATATTTTGGAGAAAACAGCCTATCCTAAATCCTTCCAAAGGAGAGGACTTTTGCATCATCATTACGATAAATATCTTTTATGTAGCAGGTTTATTTTGCCTCTTCCCTTTGGGAAAGAGGTTTGGAGATTGGCTTTTAATTCAACTTTATCATCACTTTTGTGCCAACAGGAATTATGTTGTATAATTCTTCAACATCTTTGTTGCGCATACTTATGCAACCATCCGTCCAGTTACGAAAGCGATCTATCTGAAAATCTTCGTGCGGCCATGTGCCGTGGATGCCAACCCCACCGCCAATTTTAGCATCAGCGGGAATTATACCTTCTTTCTTTCGTTCATTAAATTTATCATAGCTTTCTTTTGTAGGATAATCAAGCATCATAAACCTGTCCCATTTTTCATGCACTTTCTTATTTACGATGGTAAAAGTTCCTTCGGGTGTTTTTTTATCACCTGCATACAATTTATCGCGCAGGTCGCTGTTTCCAAAAACTACCGGGTATGTTACTAACCATCCTTTTGAATCAAATACACTTAATTCATATTTCACTTTATTAATTACAATATAATAAGGTGAATCATATAACTGTGTTGAGTGAAAAGATGTGCAAAAAAAATATAATAATACAATGGCAGCGGGCAACTTCAATTTCTTCATTTCACCTGAACGATTTGTTTTTTTATTGCATGTTGGGTTCTGAATGTTATAACGAAAGAATCTTTTTTTACGTGTGTGCGAAGAAATTTTTTTTAAATTTTTATAGAATACGTTGATTCATCGACTTTACGAATTTCTTTTCAGACGTTTGCATTATGATTTATATTCACTAAAAATTTTAATGCCCTTACAAAAAAATGATGCAGCTCCATTTCCTCAAAAGCTCGCTTATATTTTAATCTGTTGCATTGCTGTTGGTTACATTGCAGTAATTGCAAGCGAAATAATTATTCCTTTAATATTTGCTTTACTTATTTCAATTTTATTGCTTCCGGTTTCGCAATGGGTTGAAAAAAGATTAAATTTTCCGAGAGGTGTAGCTTCATTTTTTACGCTTATCTTTTTTGCCTCAATAATTGTATTGATAGTTTACCTGGTCGGTTCGCAGATCGGCAATCTTGCCAGCGACTGGCCTCTGTTTAAAGATCAATTAAATACTTCTTTAACGAGCCTTCAAAACTGGGTGTCTGATACTTTTCACTACGATCTTGAAAAGCAAAAAGCATATATCAATAACGCCGCATCCAATGCGCTTTCTTCAGGCTCATCAATAGTTGGTTCAACTTTGCTTTCTGTATCGTCTATTTTATTGTTTACTGTGCTCACCCTCATTTATACTTTTTTCCTTTTATTATACAGAAGTGTTTTACTTAAGTTCTTAATTGCATTGGTAAATGATGAAAACAATAATGTTGTGCACGATGTGGTGAGCAATATTCAGCTTGTAATTCGTAAATATATTTTGGGATTATTGCTGGAAATGCTGATTGTGGCAAGCATGTGCTGGCTTTCATTTGGCATTCTTGGTATTAAATATTTTATTTTATTAGGTTTGATAACGGCACTTTTCAACATCATACCTTATGTTGGAATATTTACAGCTTTATTATTATGTACTATAATAACCTTTGCAACAACAGGCGCATCGGCGCATTTACTTCTGGTAGTAATAACAATTGTTGCGGTTCATCTTATAGACAGTAACATTTTACTGCCATTTATTGTTGGCTCTAAAGTAAGCATCAATGCCATGATAACTGTAATTGGTGTAGTAGCGGGAGAAATGCTATGGGGAGTTCCGGGTATGTTTCTGTCTGTGCCTGTAATTGCAATGCTGAAAATTATATGCGACAGAATAGAACCATTAAAACCCTGGGCAATTTTGTTAGGGCACGAAAAAGCGGAGAAAAAACTTAAAAAGTTTGCCGTGCGAAAAAAACAAACGATTAAAAAAAATGGCCGATAAAGATATTCTGGCAAAGGCTGTTATGCGCTATGCAGCCTAAGCATAACGCACCTTTGTCAGCGATTTGTTTGATGGAGTTTCCGAGTAGTGAAAAGCAGGCAGGTCTTTCTCAGAATCTTCGATGTGATACTCGACTTCGGGCATGTTCCTGTCACGCAGGCCACGTAATATTCCAAGTATAAAAGCTGTTATTGCAATGTAACCTATTGTAATGAGTAGAATTGTCATATCATAAGATTTTAGATTTCATAACAAATATCGCAAACTGATACCTTCAGGAAGAATTAAAACATCTAAAAAGATATACAAAAAAGACACAAACGACACCGTGCTCATTTATGTCTCTGGCAATATTGAAACGGGCAATATTTACAAAACCGGTGCATAAATTTCAGTTACCCATTTAGTTGTATCTGGTTGCTGCAACCTGTTTGTGATAAGATATTGAAAAGGGATCGCCATAGAAGTTTTATTATAATCACCAAAATAGTATTGCATTTGCTGCAGCGCATTTTTTACTGTTCCCAAGCCGCCCCGAACCTGAGCCACCATAAAATTTCCTTTCACCATTTTTATTAAGGAAATCGGAGGTGCAGTTGTTATTGCTTTATTTATAGGCAAAGCAACCATTACCCGGTATTGGCCGCTATCCTGCAAAATATTAAGCATTGGTGCATTGGTTTGAGTGCAATTGTTTTTTGCGGCATACACTTTTAGAATATCTATCAAAGCATATACCTCCTTCATGGTTGGTAGTTGTGTAAACAATTGCTTTTTTGAAATAAGAAAACTATCTTTTATTGAGGACTGTAATATTTTCATTCCGTAAATATTTTCATCATTCTCCACAAATGAGCGAAAGCTATTCAAGTGTTCATCAAACGATTTTTTTAAACTAACTGCTTCAAAATATTGCTGTATTCTTGTAATCGGGTTGTTGGTTGATGGAAACGTGCATTGCCATATTATGCCAATTGAATCGATAGGCAGTTGAAATAATGTTAGTTTACTTTTTACTATTTTCTTATTATTTTGAATGGATACCAAAATATTATCGATGCCCGCTTCGCTTAATGAGTACGTATAATTATCGGTGGTAAAAGATGTGTCTGTGTTCACTGGTGTTTCATTGTCATTATAATTCCACCATTTTTGCCACTGTTGTTTTGAAGTAAGCGTTCTGTAAGCACCGCCCATTGTTGTTTTGGCTTTAGTAACTGCAGAAACTTGGATGCCGGATGGAATAAAAACATATATGCTGATTATAACGATAAGCAAGATAGCAGCAAGTATCAGCAATTTTTTCATGCACAAATAAACTACCTGTTTTAATAAGTAGTAAAACTTTAATAGCTCATACTGTATAATTTTAAGTTTTTTAACTTCTTTAAAAAATATATTACGCAGTAGTTTTGATAAACCGCAATATTATTGCGCTGTTTATTAAATCAAATTATGCCGGTGCGCTTATTATGTTTAGTTATTTTTCTCTCTGCAATCATTTATTCCTGCACCGGGAAAAAGAAAAATCGTATTAATGAAGTCGCACTTTTTCAATTACAACCTTCATCAGCAACCGGTATTAATTTTACAAATACAGTTACCGATTCAAAGGATTTAAATATTCTTACCTATCATAATTTTTATAATGGCGGAGGTGTTGCAATCGGCGATGTTAATAATGATGGCAAGCCGGATATATTTTTTACATCGAACCAGCAACAGTGCAAATTATATATTAATAAAGGCAATTGGAAATTTGACGATGCTACTTCAATTTCTCAAATTAAAAGTAACCATACATGGCATACAGGTGTTTCAATGGTTGATATAAATAATGATGGCTGGCTTGATATTTATATCTGCAACAGTGGCTATGGTATAAATGATAATCGTGCAAACGAATTATGGATAAACCAACGCAACGGAACTTTTAAAGACGAAGCCCATCAATACGGTTTGGATGATAAAGGACCTTCAACACAAGCTGCATTTTTTGATTATGATCATGATGGCGATCTCGATTGTTTTGTATTGAATAATGATCCTGAATCAATAAATAATTTTGGCTACAACAGTTATTTAAGAAATGTTCATGATACAATTAATGGCGATCACTTATACAGAAACAACAACGGAAAATTTGTTGATGTAAGTCAGCAGTCCGGTATTTTTCAAAGCCCTATTGGCTTTGGTTTGGGAGTAACCGTTGCCGATGTAAATAATGATGGTTGGGAAGATATGTATGTATCGAATGATTTTTTTGAACGCGATTATTTATACATCAACCAGCATAACGGAACATTTAAAGACGTGCTTGATAGCGCAATGCAACACAGCAGCCAGGGTTCGATGGGTTCTGATATTGCTGATATCAATAATGACGGATACGTGGATATTTTTACAACGGAGATGTTGCCGGAAAGTGATTACCGTTTAAAAACCAATATCAGGTTTGATGAATACGATATAGAAAACGAAAAACATTTGCAGGATTTTCATCACCAGCTTACAAGCAATTGTTTGCAGTTAAATAACCACGACGGAACATTTAGCGAAATGGCCCAACTCGCAGGAGTTGATGCAACCGGTTGGAGTTGGGGCGCTTTAAATTTTGATTTTGATAACGATGGATGGAAAGACATTTTTGTTTGCAATGGATTGTATAGGGATCTAACTGACCAGGATTTTTTAGCTTTCGCCGGCGATGAGGCAACGCGGCAGCAAATGCAAACCGGGCAATTAAGCTGGCAGGATATTCTTAATAAAATTCCTTCAACACCAATACCAAACTATGCATTCATGAATCAGCATAATCTTTTATTTAAAAATGAAAGCGGTGCGCTTGGTTTTTCAACACCAACTTTTAGCAATGGCGCAGCTTATGGAGATTTAGATGGCGACGGCGATTTGGATTTAGTTATCAATAATGAAAACATGCCGGCGTTTATTTATCGCAACATGGCATCAGAAAAGCTGCATCATCATTATCTGAAAATTCAATTAAAAGGAAGTGATAAAAATACTTTTGGATATGGATCAAAAGTTTCAATTTATACAAAAGCAGGAACGCAAGTTTTGGAACAACAGCCTGAA
>JAFBAF010000235.1 GCA_019247895.1 Parafilimonas sp.
TATCCAAAAAAGCAGATGAATGAAAACAATTTTATAATTGAAATTTTTGAAACGCATACCGAAATTTACATTAGAAAACGTATGCACAAATTACCTTCAGAAGAATGCAAGTAAATTAATTACAGAAGTAATGATTTCACCGACAGAATACATTAACCGGCAAAGAATAGTTTTATTTCTCCTCACAATTAACCATCGGCTTTTTTTAAACCAAAGCATTTGTTGCAAACTTCTCTTTGCAATAAAATGCTGAAATGAATTTATCACTTTGCAAAATTCTCATAATTGTAAGCATGTTATTCATGCTTGAAAAATTAAACGCACAGGGTTCGCTTACGCATCGTGTCATCACCATTCATAAAACAACTTCTAAAATTATTATTGATGCCAATTTGAATGAAGATGCATGGAATAACGCAGCGCTTGCAGATAGTTTCATCAATAAATGGCCAACAGATAGCGGCAAAGCAAAGCTGCAAACGGAAATAAAAATTTTGTATGACGAACAGTTTATTTATTTCGGCATAAAAGCTAATTTAAGCGATAAGCAGCCCGTGATACAATCTTTGAAACGCGATGTGAATCCTTATTACAGCGATGGTGTTTCTGTGGTTATTGATGCGGCGGATAAAAATACATCAGGCTATACATTTGGCGTGAATGCGGCGGGTGCGCAAATGGAAGGAATTGCCGAAGTGAACAGCGATTCTTTTGACTGGGATGCAAAATGGTTTTCTGCAACAAAAATTTTTAGGGGCTACTGGATTGCAGAATTAGCCATTCCTTTTAAAGCGTTACGATTTGCGCGAACACAAAAACAGTGGGGAATAAATTTTATCAGGAATGATATGACCAATAATTGTTTTTCTACATGGAACCAGGTGCCCATACAATTTTTTGGCGCCAACTTAAATTGTGTTGGAAAAATATTTTTTGCTGATGATATGCCGGATGTAAAAAGCAATAACGCCATTATTCCTTATGTAGCTGCGAAACTTGATGAGGAGAAGAAAAATATTATGTCTTCTTTAAATGCAGGTTTTGATGAAAAAATTGCAATCAATTCTTCTTTAAATCTTGATGCCACTTTTAATCCTGATTTTTCACAAGTTGATGTTGACCGGCAAATAATAAATCTTGACAGGTTTAATGTTTTATTGCCTGAACGCAGGACATTTTTCTTAGAAAACAGCGACCTGTTTTCAAACATGGGAATAGCAGGGGCAGTAATGCCTTTTGTGTCAAGACGAATCGGATTAACGCAAGACGGACAATTGGTGCCGATAATTGCAGGCTTAAGATTAACCGGAAATATCAATCCGGCATTGCGCATTGGAGTGATGAATATTGCCACCGCAAAAAAATATGAACAGAGTGCACAGAATTATTTTGTTGCAGCTTTTGACCATAAAATATTTAAGCGCTCTAATATTCGCGGAATAATAACAGATCGTGAAGGATTAAAAGGTGATGAAAAAAACAGTACGAATAATTTCAATCGTGTTGCAGGTGCAGAATTTAATTTTCTTTCTGATAATACAAAGTTGAATGGTCGTGCAGGATGTTATTATTCGTTTAATCCGGATCACCCTGCAAATGCGGGATTTGGTTTGGCAAATATTGGTTATACAATTAAGCGTGTAAATATTACTGCCGGCTGGTCGCAGATTGATTCAAATTTTATTGCTGATGTAGGGTTCACGCCAAGATTATATAATTATGATGCGTTGCATGATACAACTGTGCGCATTGGTTATAATGCTTACAACACAACGTTTGATTATTTCTTTTATCCTGTATCAAAGAAAACAATTAACTCAGTTGATTTCAACATCAAAACAAATCATTATTACACTACAGCAAATAATTTTATTGAATTTAACGGAACTGCGGGAATAGATATTTTATTTGCCAATCGTCGCGAAGCTGCCATTTCATTCATGCAGAACTCTGTGAACCTTCCTTTTGCTACAACTATATTTTTTGAAACAGGAAGTTTACCAAAAGCAAAATATGATTTTGGATTTTTGCAATTAAAATTTTTATCTAATTTTCTGAGACCTTTTTCGTGGGGATTAACTTTAGAACATGGCAGTTATTACAATGGCAGCAGAACAAGCTATATTGGAAGCGTAAAATATCGTGCACAACCATGGGGAAGTTTTAGCGTAGATTTTATTTACAACAACATCACGCTAAATAAAATTAATATTCATCCTTTTATTGCAAGCCCAACCATTGAATTTGCTTTTTCAAATAATTTTTTCTGGACCACATTTTTGCAATACAACACTGAAATAAAAAATTTCAATATCAACAGCAGGCTGCAATGGCGCTTTAAACCTGCATCAGATATATTTTTAGTGTATGCAGATAATTATTTAACGGATGGATTAATTCACTCGAACAGGAGTCTTGTATTTAAAATCAGTTATTGGATAAATTAATTTTGAAAACCAACTTATAGTAGAGCTATAGCAATTGATGCATCCAGGTAAAAATTACGTGTTAAACCTCCTCATACGCCATCTTCATAAAGCGCATCACTTCCTCATTCACATCTTCTTTATATAACATTCTGAAATGATGATTGTATTGTTCTGTTCCGGGTACTTGTGCAATTTTAGTAAAGCATAAATTTTCAGGATGCGGTTTACTAAAAGGAAAAACAACATGAATAAAATTTTTACCAAACTGTGTTACCCATGCGATGCGTTTATGCGTGTTTGAAATACCGATCATTGTTTTTGCAGCGCTCATTTCAATAAGACCAACCGTTTGAAATGTTGCAGTAAAATGTTCATACAATTCAATCGTGTGTGCAGATTTTCCTGCAAGAAAATCTGCAATGGTTTTATCAGCCACGTTGTTTGATTTTTATCAAAGACTATCTTTTGCAATCACACTCCAGTCATCATTGCCATGACCTTTTGCAATCCATTCGTCCATTTTTTTTGCAATAGCGGGAATAATTGCCAACTCTGTTCCGCTTGCTTTGGCAGCAGATATCATCAACCCTGCGTCTTTGCGTGCCATATTCAACTCCCATGAAGGTTCGTCAAACTTGCCTTCAGAGATTTTTTTTAAGCGTGCCGGCGCCATTGAACCGGGATTCCAGTTACTAAAAAGCTGCATCAACTCTGATGGTTGTATTCCATGCACTTTTGCCAAGGCTAATGAATCTGCCAGACCTGCGGTAAGACTTAATAAAAAAAGATTACCAGATAATTTTATGCCGGCAGCTTTGCCTTCCTGTTCACCAAAATTCAACAGCTTCCCGGTCATCTTTGATAATTCAGGTTCATATTTTTTAATTACAGACTGATCTCCTGAAACCAACATGAAGCCTGAACTTTCCAATGCATTTGCTGGACCCATAAAAACCGGTGCATGCAAATAAGCAAACCCTTTGCTTTTCCATTCAACCGTTCTTTTAATCGCACCCTTCACAGATGTTGTTGTATGGTCTATAATTATAACTCCTTGCTTAAATCCTTTAGCTGCATTTGATAATACTTCATCAACTGCTGCATCATCTTTTAATGTTACATGAATTATATCTGCATTGTGCACTGCATCTTCAATATTGTCGAATGCTTTAGCACCAAATTGTTCTAATGCTTTTGCTTTTGATGCGGTACGATTCCACACTTGCACCATGTCGCCTTTCTTCAGCATTGCTTTAACAAAATTTGAACCCAATAACCCCATGCCTAAAAATGCTTTTATCATAAAACTTTTTTTGCAAATTTAGTAAAGTGTGTTTGCTTAATCTTGTGCTTTCAATTCGTCTACCTGCTTGGCAAAATCATATTGAATGTCTTCGTGTAATGAAGACATTGAAGCTTTTATTTTTTTGAGTTGCTGCATGTACATATTGCTTAGTGCTTTATTCTTTTGTATGCGAATGCCTGAGCTTTTCAGCATCAAACAAAAATGTATCCGCAATTCAACTTCTGTTTGTTTACTGCCAACATATTTAATATGCTTATTAACGAGTCTTAAAATTTTGCGCAAAGTTTTTTTTGCGAGATAATAATTGTTAGTGTTTACATCTTTAAATGTTTCATTCATCATTTCTTCTATCTGCCCGGTATAAACCTCAGCATTGTGTGCTTCAAAAAGCAGATAGGCGATTAATTCTTTATTGTCTTTTTTAAACCTGGCTAAGCGCAGGCATATATCCGCAATTTGCTTCGCAGTAAGGTTTTGAAGTTCCTGTTTTATTTCAGCGAGACTTGCTGTTTTCATCAATAAAAATAAAGAGAAATAAGCGGATTAAAAACCAGATAACGCAGCATGCATTCGTGTTCATCACGATGAATTAATTTTCAATCTGTATTTTTAGAAAAATTAAATGATGAAAAATGACATCTCACTGGCACAATGGTCATTAATTGAAGAAATAAGAGCCGGTAAATTCAAGGCACTTGACTTTCCAAAAATTGCAAGAAAAGATTTTGATATTAACGGTGTTGAATTTGTGAATACATTGTTGGAGGTTCCAACGATTGAATTTTTAAATCAACTAAAAAGAAATGCTGCTGATGTTAATGTACAAATGATCCTGATTATGATCGACGACGAAGGTGATGGTTGTGCTTCAACAGCAAAAGAACGAAAACAATTTGCCATCAATCATCGCAAATGGATTGATACAGCAAATTATTTAGGTTGTCATGCCATCCGTACCAACTGCAGGGGTGAAGCAGGTATTAATAATGATGAAGCATTGAAGTATGCCACAGAATCTTATCATCTTTTATTAAATTATGCCGGGGAAGCAAACATAAATGTGCTGATAGAAAATCATGGTGGTGTTTCAAACGATCCGGGTTTCATGGTTGCATTAATGAAGGAAGTAAATCATCCTTTATTCGGCACTTATCCTGACTGGCGTGAACCTACAAACGATTTTGACAATTATACTTACCTGCAAAAAACATTGCCCTATGCAAAAGGAATGTCTTACAGAAACCAGCCAACTGAAGCGCTTACTGCGAAAATGATTGAGCTTTGCAAACAAAGCGGTTATTGCGGCTGGTATGGCATTGAATCAAACGGAAGAGATGCAATTAATAAAGGCAAAACATTATTGAATAAATATCTTTTCGATAAGTAAAGATCCACACATGTTAAGAGATTGCATAGTTAGCCGATAAAAATTGTTTCCAACGTATTTATTTAAAACATTGTCAGAATACAAATAAATGCATGAAGAGAAAATATTTTATTGCAACCCTGTTACTGATTGTGGCCTGTCAAAAAGAAATAAATCAACCTTCGCAGGATATACAAGGTACATGGGAATTAGAATCATCTTATAGTGCATGGAGCGTCGCACATACTTATGCGCCGGGTAATGGAAACACTTATAATTTTAAAGGCAATACTTATTCACAGAAAATAATAGCAACCGATACTACTTACCAATATTCCGGAATATTTAATATTTATACAGGCAAGCCCTGCGAGAATGCCGTTGAACAGACGCTTATAAATTTTGATAACGGCAACGCACCGGCTGCTTTTTCATTATCAAATGGTAAACTTACAATTGCAACAACCGAATGCATTGCGGACGGCGGAGGTTCTACTTATATAAAAGTGAGGTAAGCTGTCGAATAACTATTTCGTACAGCCGCTTAAAAACCATTTAAACTTTTCATTGTGATAAATGGTATATTAAAATCTTTATCAACCAATATATTTGCTTCAAACCTTTATTATAATGAAACGAACGATTTTCTGTTTGCTTGCCTTTGTTGCAGGCGCAACCCTAAAAGCGCAAGACCTTTCTCAAAAATTATCTTTAGACTCTGCGGTTCGAATGGGTAAGTTATCAAATGGTTTAACCTACTATATCCGGCACAACGAAAAACCCGAAAAAAAAGCAGAAATGCGGCTTGTTGTAAATGCCGGTTCGATTTTGGAAGATCCCGATCAACAAGGGCTTGCACATTTTAATGAACACATGGCTTTTAATGGAAGTACGCATTTTAAAAAAAATGAACTGGTCAATTTTCTTCAAAGCATAGGTGTTGAGTTTGGCGCCGATTTAAACGCTTACACAGGTTTTGATGAAACAGTTTATATTCTTCCGATTCCTTTAACAGATACTTCTAATTTTAGAAAAGGTTTGACTGTTTTGCAGGATTGGGCAGGTGGCCTTTCTTTTGATAATGAACAGATAAATGGTGAACGTGGTGTTGTGTTAGAAGAAAGCCGCCTTGGCAAAGGCGCTGATGACCGGATGTTTCAAAAAACATTTCCGGTACAATACCAGGGTTCTTTATATGCACAACGTTTACCTATTGGTAAAGACAGTATATTAAAAACTTTTCCTTATGATGCAGTAAAGCGTTTCTACCATACATGGTACAGGCCGGATAATATGGCTGTTATAATTGTTGGCGATGTTGATGTGAATGAAACAGAGCAACTGGTAAAACAATATTTCAGTGGTTTAAAAAATCCGGCCAATGAAAAGAAAAGATGGTATGCTGATGTGCCTTCGCGTACAAAAGATGAAAGTATTGTTGTAACTGATAAGGAAGCAACTAATTTTTTTGTTGAAGTTGACTATCCTTTTTACAAAATAAATCCTGATGTAACATTAGGCGATTACAGGCACGATTTGATCAAAAATTTGTTTACCTCGATGCTGAACCAAAGACTGAGTGAACTTACTAAAAGTGATAACCCGCCTTTTCTTTATGCCGCAACAGGCTTTAGCAGTTATGCCAGAGGTTATGAAGGCTTTAATGCATTTACTGTGGCAGGCAAACAAGGTTCGGACACTGCTTTGAATGCTTTGATAAGGGAAATTGAACGCGTTAAGCAATACGGTTTCACCGGTGCTGAATTAGACCGTGCAAAAAAACGCATGATTGCTTCAATAGAGAAAGCATACAACGACAGGAATAAAACGGAGTCGTCTAATTATGTGCAGGAATACATTAATCATTTTTTAACGCAGGAACCATCTCCGGGCATTGCTGCAGAATACAATTATTATAATGTGTTATTGCCTTCAATAAATTTAGATGAAATAAATACTTTAATTGATCCTTTAAAACAAAACCCGCACATATTTGTAAGCTTAACGGGTCCATCAGGAAGTAATTATACTTTACCTGACAATAATACATTGCTTCAAAACGCTTATGCGGCAATGAAGCAACCTGTAACACCCTATACTGAAAAAGTGATTGCCTCAACATTAATAAAAAATAAACCGCAGGCAGGAACAATTACAAATGAATCAAAGAATGATATGCTTGGAACAACTGAACTTACTTTTTCAAACGGTGCAAAGGTTGTTTTAAAGCCAACTGAATTTAAAAACGATGAAATACTTCTTACATCATTTCATAAGGGTGGCACATCGCGTTATGCAGCTATTGATAAATACAACGCAAATTACGCTTCTACCATTGTACAACAAATGGGCATTGGCGATTTTTCTCCTACTGATCTTTCTAAATTCTTAGCAGGAA
>JAFBAF010000228.1 GCA_019247895.1 Parafilimonas sp.
TGCATCGTGCATGGATGCGCAGCAATGAAGAATTGCAGGTTCATATTTATTAATTGAAAACACCTTCTTATGATAACAAAAAAGGTAGTACTTCCTTCCATTGCAGCAACATCTTTAATGACGCTGTGCAGCTATGTTATTGCAGAACAAGAAAAGAAAAATTTTAGTGAACCAAAACTGTTGGCAAAAATAGAACGAAGGCAATTAGATGTGCCAAAGCAAATGCAGTTACCCGCCGGCTGGGCTACGCATTACGGCGTAGGGATTATAATAGCTACGTTATTTGAACTGTATAAAAATTATTTTGGTGCAAAACCGGCATTTCGGCATTCAATAATTTTTGGCATATCAGCAGGTTTACTGTCAATTGCCGCCTGGCAACAATTACTTAAAATGCTTCCTCAAAAACAACGAAGTTTTTATAGGAAATTCTACACACAATTATTTTTTGCGCACTTGATTTTCGCAGGCGCCTTAACATCAACACAAAAAGTGATGAAAAGGTATTGAGAAATTTTTAATCAGCAGGTAAAGTTGCAAATTCATTCCTTAGCTTTCTCAAATTGCCCATTTAAAACACGCATTCGCTGTGTACAAAAGATTGTAATTCTTTGAACTTTATCAGTACCTGAAAATTGCTGCAAGCACACTATTGCCGGGCATTTTTTCCTTATCCAAAAGAAATACATCACCACCATTTAATAATGTTTTTACAACAATATTATCAACCAGGTCCTGTGCGCCTTCGTCGTTTTGATCAAGGTAAATGATCTTATTATTCATCTCATCAAACCTGCCCCAAATCTGTTCACCTTTTGCTACAAATAATTGTGCGATCTTACCATAATAGGCTGCAGGAATAACATCAACCTTTACATTTGAAGTAAGTTTTGTTGCCGATTGATTGCCGTAAATTTCCAATGTTTTATTTACACGCTGTTGAAAATAAGGCTGCATAATTTCAAGAGACTGCTGATGCAGATTACTGAGCGCATCATGTTCATGGTTGCCGGTTAAAGCAGCTTCCCAAATATGATTATAATCTGATACTGATTTATAAACAGGGATTAAATATTCAACACCCGCAAGCAGCAAAGGCGCTGTTTCATTGTGCAGAACTTGTTTCCATATTTCATCATCTGCCGCTTCAAAATAATTAGCGAGATAGGCCTTGTCATCATTGTTATTACCACCACCCATTCCATGAAAGTTTGCACCGCCGGTTCCGCCTCGTCCACCGGCTCTGAATGTTGTTGCAACATCAGTATCACCCAGTTCAGATGCAATTCCATCAGGTAAGTTTTCTACATGCACGGCATGAATGCTGAAAGCATCAGCCCTAAAAAGTTTGCATTGTTTTTTACTTATTACCAGCACATAAAAATATTCGTTAGTAAGCATTGCCGGTATAAGCGGTGTTACATAAAATGTATCTTCTGCATTTATATATCCTTCAGATGCAAACGGCATTCTTATGTATTTGAAATAATTATCGGCAATAAAAAATGCAAGGCCCGGTGATTGCTGTAGCCAGAATGCATCGTCGCGCAATAAGTCGTAGCCGGGCGCAAGTAAATTTTGAATAGTGGCAGTTGCAACTTTCCTTTCTTTCAAAATGGCTTCTGCCTTTTGCAACGCATTTTTAAAACTGATTACATCATTTCTTTCATTTACTTCAACGCCGGCTTTGTGTGTTTGTAAAAAAATTGAAATGCAACATGAAGATTGGTATAACGCCAAATCTTTAAACAAATCTTTTGAAAGCACACCCGGTAATTCTTCAGGCACAACCGGTGTGCCTTCTTCAGTTATTGTTTGCTGAATTGTTTTATTACTTTCTGAATTGTTTTCTTTTGCTTTAAAACTATTTTCTCCTTTAGATGTATTGCGGTTTGGATGACGCAGATGAACGCTTGATGACAATTGGTCTTCACTTTCAGTGTATTTTTCCGTTATCTCGTTGTATTCATCCATGTGGTCTGCATCTGTTGGCTGAATGCCCAGGCCTTCTTCTTTATTTGCGCCTGATGGTTTGCCTTTGCCCGGATGAAATACACCTTCTCTGTCTTTACCCATTGAATTTGTTTTTAGGTTGAATGAATATATTCATGTAAACAATTAGCATACCATTGAAACATTTGTAATAAATAATGTGGAATGAAAACTTCTTATATTTTTTGCAAAAATTCAGGTTCAATTAAAATAAGGTTTGGTATCAATTGTGATGAAGAGAAACTAAACCCGTATTTATGGCAAACGCAAAACCAGTTTTTGATACACAAAAATTTACGCTAACCCTGATTATATCGTTTGTAGTAGTGGTTGTTTTTAGTATGCTGATGATGCTATGGCATGGCAGCTATGAAAAAGATGCGCAAGGCAACACGCATTATAATACACGAGTAAACGAACCAAGCACCAGTTATTAACGCAATGTTGCACTAAGTACAGTGTTTAAAAAATTTTGGTGTTGCATTAAACATGGAGATTAACTGGCCTGATTGTTTCATACCATATCGAATAAAGAAATGAGTGAACGCAATCCCCGGGTTATAAATATTAATTATGCGATCTAAACCTATATCACCATTCGTTCACGGTATCATTGATTATGCATTTGCATTGTCGTTGTTATCCGTTCCTTCAATAATAAAATTGAATAAGAAAGTACGGTTATTATATGCATTAAACGCTGTCAGCATATTATCATACAGTGCTTTTACAAAGTACCCGGTTGCAATAAAACAGGTAATTCCGTTTCGTTTTCATAAAATATTAGATATTGATAGTCTATCTGCATTATTGCTTCAGGGCGCATATAAAAAAATAAGGCGGGATAGATATGCGCTTTCTTTTCATGGAATAATGCTGGCAGCAGGCGTAATTACCGTTTTACTCACTAACTGGAATGAAGCTGCTTAGTGTTTAAATAAATACAGGTTTGCTTTATAATGTAAAGCAAGATGAAATGTTCAGCTAAATCTACAATTCTTATTTTTTAACCTGGTTGTTTGTTTTATTTATATGCCTGGTTTTTTTGGCGCAGATTTTTATATGTTCTTAACGAACTAAATTATAAAAACATATGCCTGCAAAACAACCAGCGGTTGAAAAGCTTGTACAACTTTTAGAAAATAACCCCCGATTAAAATCGGACTTGACAGCAGCAATTAAAGAAGCAGACGAAAAAGATATTCAAACATTACCGCAATTTTATAATCTTTTAAATGGAATGCTTACGCACATACCAACGAGTGAGCAATTAAATCCATCAACAGAAAAATTCTGGATTATACTTAATAAAGCACCCAACGAAGCAATTAAAAACAGCGCAGCATTTAATGAATGGATCAGGGAGTTTATGTTGTCAATGGGCAGTTATATGGATACAACAGAATCTGCTAAGGAAATTGAAACATTTCTGCAAGATCCAAAAAACAAAATTGAAGAATACATTACACCACCAAGTGGTTATTTAAGCTTTAATCAATATTTGGCAAGGCATGTAAAAGCCGGTAAGCGACCCATTGATGAGCGTTGCAATAATGATATTATTGTTGCACCCACTGACAGTAAATATCTTGGAAAATGGCAGTTAGACAACGATTCTACAATAACTGTAAAAGGCGATACGTATAGCATGAATGACCTGCTGGCCGGAAGTTCTTATTACAAAAAATTTAAAGGCGGATTGTTTACGCATCTTTATTTAAGTGTGAACGATTATCATCGTTATCACACACCGGTTGGCGGTAAAATAGTTGAAATGAAAAAGATTCCCGGCAGAACATGGACGAATGAAGTAAAAAAATTAACTGGTAATACAACTGTTGATGATATCGGTTTTCAATTTAATCAAACAAGAGGTTACATCATTATTAAAACAAACAATATAGGTTTCGTTGCGGTTGTGCCAGTGGGAATGGGTTTTGTTTCTTCTGTAAATTTTACAATTGATGACGGTGCAACCCTTGCCAAAGGCGATGAGTTCGGATTTTTTGCTTACGGCGGGTCTGATATTATAATGCTGTTTGAAAAAGATGCAGTAAAGTTTACCGCGTTTGCAAATACACATTATTCTCAGGGAAAGAAAATTGCAAAGGCAATCAAGTAAATTAAACCCTGTAATTAGTTATATTGATTATGCAATAACAGAAGTTAATCCTAAAACTTCTGTTGTATAATTTCTAACTTGTTTTAACAGTGCCCCATTCTCGCCTAATGGTGTTCCGTAAGATGGTATCATTTGTTTTATCTTTTGTTGCCATGCAGGCATTTGTTCAGGAAAACATCTTTTCAAAAGATCAAGCATAATGGATACAGCAGTAGATGCGCCGGGTGAAGCGCCTAATAAAGCTGCTATGCTTCCGTCTTTTGCGCTTACTACTTCAGTTCCAAATTCAAGCACACCACCTTCTTCTTCGTCTTTCTTAATCACCTGCACACGGTAACCTGCAACCACTAATTCCCAGTCTTCTTTTTTTGCACCAGGATAATATTCTTTCAACGCATCCAATCTTTCTTCCGGTGTTTGCCGCACCTGTTCAATTAAATATTTTGTAAGCGGAATATTATGCATGCCTGCAATCATCATTGGTTTTATATTGCTCAATTTTACCGACCTGAAAAGATCAAGCGAAGAACCATGTCTTAAAAATTTTGTAGTGAAACCTGCATAGGGTCCAAACAATAGTTCCTGCTTATTTTTTATCCATCTTGTATCCAAATGCGGAACAGACATTGGCGGCGAACCAACTTTTGCAAGTCCATAAACTTTCGCATGGTGTTGTTGTATAATCGCTTCATTCGTGCAGCGCAGCCACTGGCCGCTTACAGGAAATCCACCATAGCCTTGCGCTTCCTGTATCCCTGATTTCAGTAACAAAGGCAGTGAACCGCCGCCGGCACCAATAAAAACAAATCTTGCTACAACAATTTTTTTTTCATTTCCATGTTCATCTGTTACACGAATGCGCCAGTAACCATCATGCTGTTTAAGCTCATTTACTTCATGTTCATAATGCAAATGAACATTGGATAATTGCGTAAGACAATCAAACATACAGCGTGTGAGCGAACCAAAATTTACATCAGTGCCAAGATCCATTTTTGTTGCAGCTATTGGTTCGCCATCATTTCTATCATGCATTACAAGAGGAGCCCATTCGGTTATTTCATCTTTATCAGTTGAAAACTGCATGCCTTTAAACAAGTGGCATTGTGTTAATGCATCATACCGTTTATGTAAGTAGTCTACGTTCTTATCGCCCCAAACAAAACTCATGTGTGGAATTGAACGAATGAAATCATCTGGCTTTTGTATGATTTTATTATCAGCTAAATAAGCCCAAAATTGTTTACTCACTTCGAATGATTCCGCGATTTTAACTGCTTTTGAGGTATCAATCTTCCCATCTTCTTTTTCGGGTGTATAATTTAATTCGCAAAAAGCCGAATGACCGGTGCCTGCATTGTTCCATGCATCAGAACTTTCAGCAGCGGCACCATCTAAACGTTCAAAAATTTCTATTGAAATGTTAGAGTTAAGTTGTTTTAATAACATGCCTAACGTAGCGCTCATAATACCTGCACCAATCAATACTACATCAGCTCTTGAAATATTCTGCATATTAAAATTGCGAAAAATGTATGCCAATATAGTTGATAGTACATGGTCAATACTCCATGGCAGTGGTTGAAAATTTTGAATTTACTACAATAGTCATTTTTTCTAAGAACTATTGCCCGTTGCGTATGAACTGATACATCTTCTGCACGTTGTTTGCAAAGTATGTTGTATGTATATCAACTCTCAAAAAAATAATATGCAACAGCAAAACAACAAGTCGAAATTTTATTTTGAAGTAGCGGAAAACGTATGGGGAATGAAAGATGTATTCGTAAACCTGTACATGATAAAAAGCTCAGAAAATGATAACTGGTTTTTAGTAGATGCAGGATTAAAAACTTCTTTGATGAAAATAAAAAAAATGGCAACTGCATTATTTGGAGATAAAAAGCCACAAGCCATTGTTTTAACACATGGTCATTTCGATCATGTTGGTTCTTTAAAAAAATTAGTGGATGAATGGAACGTACCTGTTTACGCACATTATCTGGAATTACCTTATTTAACAGGCAAATCACACTATCCTCCTGCTGATCCAACCGTTGGCGGAGGAATGATGGCATATATGGCCTCATTGTACCCAACCGATCCTATTGATTTGGGAGCGCATGTAAGCGCTTTACCAGACGATGGAACAATTCCCGGTTTTAACGAATGGCATTATATACATACACCGGGTCATGCATTTGGTCACATCAGTTTATTTAGAGAAGATGATAAAGTGCTTGTTGCCGGAGATGCTTTTGTAACAACAAAAAATGAATCTGCATTAGATGCGATCTTTCTGCAAACAAAAAGAATATCAAGACCGCCTGCATATTTCACACCCGACTGGGAAGCAGCCAACGAATCAATAAAAACGTTGTTATTGCTGGCGCCTGAAGTTGTGGCAACCGGCCATGGCAAACCAATGCAGGGGAAAGACATGCGGCGCCAGTTACATTATTTACACGAACATTTTTTTGAAGAATTTGTACCGCAACACGGGCGTTATGTTAACGAACCTGCAGTTGCCGATGCAAATGGTTTGTTGTATGTGCCGCCACTTGAAAAGAATCCTTATTTAAAATGGATAATTGCCGGCGCTGCGATGGTAACACTTACTGTAGTAACGGTGATTCTTAAAAATAAAAAGCAAAAGCATTTATTTAAAATGTAGTTGTGAGCTTAATATTTAAATAATATTGGCATGTTTTTTTGAGCGATAAAAATATCTCTTACCACTTACTGTGCAGCATAATACTTTCCGGCTTATATAGTACGAAAATAAAGTTTACAACGCAGTACAAATACGTGTTGTAATATCATTGTAATAATCTTTAACGCTTAAAAAAATATACATGAAACGATCAGCCCTAAACCTTTTTATTTTATTAGTTGCAAGCGCATTTCATCTGCCTTATAAAGTTGAAGCAGACAAAGCTTTTATGATAAAAGCCACGCAAAGTAATCTTGCAGAAATAACTGCAGCAAAACTTGCACTTGCTCAATCTCAGTCAGATTCTGTAAAAGCATTTGCGCAAATGATGATTGATGACCATACAAATGCGCAAACAGAACTGGCTGCACTTGCAAAAAGTGAAAATGTAACCTTGCCTGATTCAACTGATGACCAGCACCGCATGTTTGCGCAACGTTTAATGATGGTTTCAGGAAAAACTTTTGATTCAGCTTATATGCAATCGCAGGTGCAGGATCATGTAAAAGCGATTGCCCTGTTTACTGCTGAAATACAAAATGGCCTTGATGCACAAGCCAAAGCTTACGCAAGTAAATTATTGCCAAAACTGCAAATGCATTTGCAGCACGCACAAAATGTTGCAGGCAATATGGGCGGAATGAATATGCAGCAGTGACGGGCAACAAACTATATAAGCGCTATATATAAATTCACTTCTCGATGCAGGCTGGCTGCAGACAGCTATGCATTTATGAGGAAAATGATAAAGATATATAATGTATGCTTTTTCCTAAATGAGCGATGGTATAGCCAATTATTTACAGCAATATTTCTTATTACTTTTTCAATTGCTGTATGCCAGCTGGTTGTTAAAGCTTAAGCGAAGTTTAGCTCCTCATTTGCGTGAGCAGAATCTTTCCTGGTATCAATAAAAAAATTTTTAAGAATGTTTGCCATGGTTACGGTGCTTCGTGGCAACTGAACATAATTTAATAACACAGCCGGCTGGTTTTGTCTTATACCGTTAACTGTAGAATAAAAAACAAAAGAAGACCTGGCAGTTTTCATTTCTTTAAGCTCCATCAATTTTTTTGCCCCTGTTATACCTGCATCAATAAAAACCGCATCCGGTGTACTGTGCCTTAAAATTTTAAATGCCTGTTCAATATTTCTTGCAGTGTTACATATAAATCCTAAACCGCTTTCACTAAGTGCATCAGTAAAAAATTCAATTTGATCCTCGCAGTTTTCAATTAACAAAATGTGTAACTTTTTCATGTTGTAAATATTTAAAAAATTAAGGGTTTAGGGCATAGTGATGCTTTCATAGGTTAGCCACTATGCATTTAATAAAAAATATGTATATTGATAAAACTCCTGCCCAATCGCTAAACGCCAATAAAAATTTTCGATTCCTGTAACCTTGCTGAGTAATAAAACTGTTGAATAAGTGCTGAAGCGAAGTGCGGGAGAAATGTATTAAACTCCACTACCGGGTAGCTTGTAGTTGCAATATTAAAAATAATCTATTCAATTTTCCTACAAAAAAATCAATTTTTTTTATTACTATATCTTTTTTAGTTTAAAAGCTAAGTGAATAATGCAGTTCCGCAACAGATCAGCATACAAAATATGATTGGGATTAGGTTGTTCTCACCAATCATTAATTAAATAAAAAAGCCAGTCGCTTTAAAAGTGACTGGCCGAAACCCCCGTATGATAAAACAACATCTGCCTTTTAAATTAAAATATGGGTTTAGTTTTTATTTAATTAATGTCCGTCTTTATCATCATGGTATACCGGCGCATCTACTTTCTTTGCAACCCATTCAGCATATTCCAAATGAGAAATCAAAATCGGGGTCCACATTTTTGCCATGTTTTTTACATCAGTATCCTTTCCATCCTGTATCTCGCCGGCTGCATCTTTGATATCCTGTTTATGATCCCACACTTCATACGATATATATTGCTTATCGAACTCATCGCCATAATATTTTGATAATTCATCAATTTCTTCCTGCTGGTCTTTGCTTGGATGATTTGGAACGTCAACATTTTTACTGCCAGCCATATTCACAACCTGCTTATGTTCAAGGGAGTGATCTTGCACCATCTTCAATCCAAATTCTTTTACATTAATGTCCTTCGCATGGGTTTGCGCCATGCCGCCTAAAACCACTTCCAGCCTGCTCCCTTCTGCCGATGTTACAAGATAGTTAGTGTCTTCGCTGTTTAATGAATCTTGTTTTACAGCAGATGATGCATTGTTACTTGGTAAAGCATTTGGTTCATTCACCTGTTCTTTTTTGCAACTACATGTTGCCAATACTAAAAATACAATCACGGATTTAAAAGTTGTTTTCATAATTTTTACTGTTAATGAGTGAGGAATGTACAGACAGAATGTATAAGTTATCACCGCAGGTTTATGTCTATTGGGTATATGCTATACTAATTGAAACTTCATCGTTTCAATTTTGCGCTATTAAATAAAACTGGGTAGAATAATGACGCTGGCTAAGGCTGAAAAATTCGCTTTAAAGAAAAATAATATAACAAATTTTCAATAAAGACAGGTTAAATAAATGCAGAAAATATTATGCCTGATTCATTTTGACACTGGCAAAAATAAAAATTATTTTAAGCTGGTCATACTAATTATTTATGCGGCGGATCAATCTGCGGAATCTTATAGGTATCACCTTTTGAATAAATATGCACACGCATGTTTTGAATACTTATTCGCTTTTCGGTATCAAATTCTGCAACATCACTCGATGTAATACTGAAGCCATCAATTACTATAATGGTTCCGGTTCCTATTACCTCTGCTTCAGTGCCTTTGCGCACAATAATCGCAGTGTCTTCTTCTATGCCAATGCCGATAGATGTAGGATTGGTTGCAATTACCTGCGCCATTCTTACAAATCTTCCACGATCAACAAAATGCGTATCAATGCAAAGATCTTTTAAAAATTCCAGGCCTGTTGTTATTTTCACTTCGCCCGCAATCTGTTGTTTTTCTTTATTGCCTGCATATATCATTGGTGTTGACATTGCCATTGCTCCGGCACTTGTACCTGCAACAACAATTTTGTCATTAATATATCTTTCTTTTAAACGGGTTAAAAAATCGCTGCCGCCATATAAAGAAGTAAGCAGCAGCTGGTCACCGCCGGTAAAGAAAAATGCATCTGCATCATCCACTCTGTCAACAAGGCCTTTGTCTTTAATTACTTCTTCACGCAAAGCATGATGAATGTGACGAATGTTTGTAATCTTTAACTCTCCAAAAACTTCTTTATAAGTTGCAAACATTTCATCGCCCTCACTGCTTGCGGTTGTTATTACTTCAATTACCGGGTCTTCTTTACCAGTGAGTTGAATAAAATTTTTCAGAACTTCTGAACGGCCGCTTTTTTCAGCGTGTTTATCGTCTTCTTCGTTTTGTTTTTTTTCCTCTTCTGTCTTTGCTTTTAATTCTTCGCCTTTATCTTCTTTGCCGCCAATAATTAGTAGTATACCTGCGGGTTCAGGACATGCATTTGCTTCTTTATTATATTCCATTAATGTGTTTTAAGATTCACAAAAACATATTGCAAAGGATATACCGATGTAATAATGAAAAAATCTTTGTAGTGTTTAAAAATTGTTTTACAAAAGTTGGTGTATGCATTCCTGTATTACGGTAATGCTTGCCCGCCGGCGGCATATTCAATAAAAAATCTACACATCTGCAGGTAAATAAACAATAAATGTTGCGCCTTTGCCTGGTTCGCCTTCGGCTTTTATAAAGCCATTATGGTTTTCTGTAATTTTTTTACACAGGGCTAAACCAATGCCTGTTCCATTATATTCGTGCTTACCATGCAATCGCTGAAATAATGAGAAAATTATTTTATTATACTGTTGCTCAAAGCCAATACCATTGTCTTTAAAAGTTATCGCGTAAAAATGCCTGTTTATTAGTAAAGCAGGCACATCTTGTATATCATGCCGGTTAACTTTGCTTGCAGTGATCTCTATAAGCGGATTACCGTTTGAAAATTTCAAAGCATTGCTGATAAGATTAGAAAATAATTGTCCTAATTGTATGTAATTGCCATATACTGTTGGAAGCGTTTCGCTTTTTATAGCAGCTTTTTTTTCTTCTATCAGTAATTCAAAATCTTGTTTTGTTTCAGTAAGGATGTTATTGAGGTCAATTTGCGATTTATCCGATTTGTCTTTGCTGAGCCGGCTGTAATTTAAAAGTGACTTTACAAGCATTGCCATTCGTTTTGCAGATGAATTCAGCTTTTCAAAATATCTGTCAACAAACTGCTCGTCACTGTAATTTTCTCTAATTAATTCGGTGAAGGTTTGAATCTTCCTTAAAGGTTCCTGCAGATCATGAGAAGCAACATAAGCAAACTGTTCCAGTTCGCCGTTTTGAATTTCGAGTTCTGTAGTATAGGATAGCAATTTTTCATCGGCTAACTTTTTTTCAGTCAAATCGCGGGTAACTTTTGAAAAGCCTATAATGGTATTATCCTTTCCATGTAAGGCTGTAATTACGATAGTGCCCCAAAAACGTGAACCGTCTTTTCTTATACGCCAGCCTTCATGTAAAGCTTTCCCCTTTTCCCTTGCCCGCTGCAGTAATTGATCGGGGAGTTTATCCTCCTGATCTTGTTTTGGATAAAAAATACTAAAGTGCTTGCCAATAATCTCTTCCGCTTTATATCCTTTTATTTTTTCGGCTCCTACGTTCCAGTTTTGAATAAAACCGTTCTCATCTAAAAGAATGATAGCATAATCCTGCACTTCAGCAATCATACGGTGATAGCGCTCCTCACTCATCTTTAGCTGATCTTCTGTTTTCTTTTTTTCCGTAAGATCTCTTGTAACCTTTGAAAAACCGATAACATTTTGTTTTTCATCGTGAATCGCGGTGATAGTTATACTTCCCCAGAATTTGGAACCATCTTTTCTTTTGCGCCATCCTTCATGTATAGCCTTACCCGTGTCATTTGCCTGCTTTAACAACTTTTGTGGAAGATTTGCGTCAATATCTTCTTTTAAATAAAATATACTGAAGTGTTTTCCGAGGATTTCACTTTCAGTATATAATTTGATTTTTTCGGCGCCTTTATTCCAATCCCTTATAATACCATTTTTGTCGAGGAGTATAATAGCGTAATCTTCTATTTCTTCTATCATTTTATGATAGAGCTCATTATTGTTTTTACGTTTATGACTTTCCCTTCTTACATTTTCTGCACTGTGTATTGTAGTCATGAGTTGAAAAGTTAATTATTTAAAATAACCGATAAGGTTGCTTTAAGTGTAGCCGGACTGGCGGGTTTAACAATAAAATCAGTTGCTCCTAAACTTTTACTTTTTTCCAATACAGATGTTTCCGAAGTAGTAGAATACATAAAGATTTTGCAGTCGTTTAAATGTGAAAGATCTTTAATATTTTTCAGGCATTCTATGCCATTCATTTTAGGCATATTAACATCCAAAAAAATATAATCCGGCACAAAAGAATTGTGGGAAAGCAACGATAAAGCTTCCACACCATTATTGGCGGTTAAGCATTTAATATCTTTATTAATCTTTTCGAGCGTCATCAGGAACACTTCCTGGTCATCCAGATCATCATCTACCAGCAAACATTGCATAAGTAATATTGTTTATCAAAATAAAACAAATAGATAGCAATAATTATACAAGTTTGCTTTTCAAAATTCTTAAGATAAAGGCAACTCATGTTATGTTCATTAAGTTGTTTGCTGTTTTTTTAATGATACATAGCAACTCCGCAAACCAACCTGCACACTTTTTAGACCCGTAAATATGAACATCATCCTGAGGCAATGGCTTGCATGGCATATTTTTCGACCTAAGATTTAAAATAAAGATCCGATGAATGTTGAACCCGGCAAACCGTTTCCTATAGGTGCAACATATTATAAAGACGGCGTGAACTTTTGTTTATATTCCGATAATGCAACCGGCGTTGAGTTGTGTTTATTTAGTTCAGTAAATGATAAGCATGAAACGCATCGCATTAAAATGAAAAAGCGCACACATTGTGTGTGGCACAGCTTTATTCCCGGTTTAAAAGCAGGGCAGTTATATGCGTATCGTGTATATGGGCCTTATGAACCCCACAACGGTCATCGATTCAATCCAAATAAATTATTGCTTGATCCTTATGCAAAGGCAATTACCGCTTTTACTGAATGGAGAGATGACATATTTGGTTATAATATAAATGATGCACAAAATGGAAATAGCTTCAGCGATACAGACAGTGCGCCGTTTATGCCGAAGTGTGTAGTTGTTGATGATGCATTTAACTGGGAAGATGATGCTGCGCCAAAAACAAAATATCATAACAGCATCATTTACGAATTACATGTAAAAGGTTTTACGCATTTGCATCCATCAATACCAAAAGAAATTAAGGGAACCTATTCTGCTTTAGCGCATCCTGAAACAATAAACTATTTTAAAAATCTTGGTATTACTGCATTAGAGCTAATGCCCGTTCAATATTTTTTACCCGAAGGCTCGTTATTAGATAAGGGCTTAAGAAATTATTGGGGTTATAATACAGTTGGATATTTCGCGCCGGATATTCGATATGCAAGCAAAGGCACAACAGGTGAACAGGTAATTGAATTTAAAGAAATGGTGAAAGCATTACATAAAGCAGGTATAGAAGTGTTGATGGATGTTGTGTATAATCATACAGGCGAAGGCAACCATCTTGGACCAACAATTTGTTTTAAAGGCATTGACAATGCCGCTTATTACAGGTTAAAAAAGAACAAAGTTTTATACGAAGATTTTACAGGAACCGGCAATACGTTGAACTCAAGCTTATTTGGCGTATTAAGAATGATCATGGACAGTTTACGCTATTGGGTTGAAGAAATGCATGTAGATGGTTTTCGTTTTGATTTAGCTGCGACGCTTGCGAGAAGCGAGCATGATATTAATATGCTGAATGCATTCTTTCATATTATTTACCAGGATCCTGTTCTATCAAGAGTAAAACTAATCGCAGAGCCATGGGATGTTGGCGATAACGGTTACCAGATAGGAGAGTTTCCGCAGTATTGGGTAGAATGGAACGGCAAATTTCGTGATGATGTGCGCAGTTTTTGGAATGAGGAAAAATGCAAAAAAGGTATGTCTTTTATTTCCCGTTTTTCGGGCAGCCCTGATTTATATAAACAACGTAACCGTTATCCAACAGCAAGTGTAAATTTTGTAACGGCGCATGATGGTTTTACGCTGCATGATCTTGTTTCCTACAATCAAAAGCATAATGAATTAAACAGGCACGACAATACTGATGGAAGCGATGAAAACTATTCTTTCAACTTTGGCTTTGAAGGACCAACAACAAATATTTCCATTAATGAGATAAGAAAACGGCAGAAAAGAAATTTTCTTACAACATTGTTCTTATCACAAGGCACGCCAATGCTTTTGGCCGGTGATGAATCAGGCAGAACGCAACAAGGCAATAACAATGCATATTGCCAGGATAATGAATTGTCGTGGGTGAACTGGGATGATGTTGATGAAGAACTTCAAAGTTTTTGCAAAGCACTTATTAAGTTTAGAAAAAACCATCCCGTGTTTGCAAGGCATTGCTGGTTTTCTGATAAAACAGATCAACTTCCGGACGTTGAATGGTTTTTCCGCGATGGAACCATCATACAGAAAGATGATTGGCATCGCTGTTTGTCAAAATGCATTGGTACATTTTTAAAAGGTGATGCGGTGGATGATTGCAGTTATAATATTGACAAATTAAACGATGAAAATTTCTTTGTTGTTTTTAATGCTTTGAAAGAAGATATAACATTTAAACTGCCGCAGGAAAAGTACGCTAAGCAATGGAAAAAAATTTTAAACACCTGCAATGAAAATTTTAAGGAAGAAGAAATATACCAGCATGATGAATCGCTACATATAGCGGGGCTTTCAATAGTGATAATGCAGGCTTGCAAAAATTTTCAGGTTTAATATTATGATTATTTATTTAGACTAACACTGCACATTGTTGTGTATTGCAAAAACATTTTATATAAGTCCCGGACTCATATAGCCAATTATCAAAGTGTGATGTGTATTCTATGTACGTTCTAAAGCTGTCCCAAACTTTTTATAAGCTGTTTCGCTTTAGCCAATTCTTCTTTCTTTAATTGCTTTTAGCCAAACTTTCTTTTTGCATACAATGCAGGTGTACTCTCTTGCAGGCTTTATTTTCTCAGTATGTCCGCAAAATGCACAGGCATAAACCGCTTCTTCATTTATTTCGTTTAATTCCTGTTCATTCAGTTCCGGGAATAAAGGCATGCCATAGCGAACTTCTTCATCCTCAAAATAGAATATACTAATTTCTCCGCCAGGTTCGAGATAAGCTGCTTTTATCTGTCCCAGATGCGATACACCTTCTTTGCGCATATCACTAAACAATTCGTCTTTACTTAACTCTCTTGAACGAAAATTTTCTACATCAAATCTTCCATCCTTAACAAAGCGAATTGCCCTTCCTTCCACAATTGTTTCAAACAGTGAATATTTTGCAACGATAAAATCAGTAATTCTGTAGAAAGCACCAATTGTAATAAAAATAAGTATAGCAGGTAAAAGCCCGACATTTTTATACAGCATCGGATCACCCGCTGCCGACCCTAACATGATAATGGTAAGCACTTCAAAAACGCCCTGCATTATGCCACGCCTTCCTATCAGGCGCAGCGTTGCAATAACTACAATAAACATTACTGCACATTTTAGCAATACCTGCAACAAATAACTCCATTCTTCTTCAC
Source organism: Parafilimonas sp. (assembly GCA_019247895.1). GTDB lineage: Bacteria > Bacteroidota > Bacteroidia > Chitinophagales > Chitinophagaceae > Parafilimonas. The sequence goes on from JAFBAF010000228.1 coordinate 15,656, forward strand.
CTAATAAAATGTAGTGCAGATTGCTGAATTCATTTGCATCTAATAAGATCATAATATTTAGGTACTATATTCTCCATCAAAGCACATTCCGTAATTTTTTAAAACAAAAGATGAAGCCTATTTAATTAACAACTATGCTGCTTATTGATTATTAAATTTTTTATTTGTTTAAGGCATCCTTATTGTGTGCAAGTTTTATGAAGAAGGAGTGATATGGATAAAGATGATATTAAACTTAGTGATTGGCAACGTATATTATTTGGTAATGCACCGGTTGAATTTATGGCTGAAGTAGCAGTGCGGACCATCATCATTTTTGTGTTGCTTTTAGTGTGTGTACGACTAATGGGTAAGCGTATGAGTGGCAAGCTCACCATTGTTGAACTTGCAGTTATGCTAACACTTGGTGCTATTGTTTCTGTGCCTATGCAGGTTCCTGAAAGAGGTATTTTATTAGGTGTACTTACTTTAGGTTGTGCATATATTTTTCAACGCGGTTATAACTGGCTTTCTGTGAAGTATCATTTAATGGAAAGAATTAGCCAGGGTAATGCAGATATTGTTGTTGAAGATGGCATTGTGCAATTAGACAAGCTTGCAAAAAATCGCATTTCTGTTAATCAATTATTTTCTAATCTGCGACAAGAAAAGATACATAATCTTGGAGCGCTGGAACGTGTTTATATAGAAGCCGGCGGTTCATTTTCAATATATAAATTCGATGAATCCAAACCCGGTTTACCCCTTTTACCTGCATTCGAAAAAATCAGTGATTTTGAAAACATAAAACCTGGCTGGCAATCTTGTGCAACCTGTGGTTATACAAGAAAAAAAGAAGAAGCTGAATGTCCGCATTGCCATTACAATAAATGGATGGACTCAGTTAATTGACCCTTAAAATACCCTAACCCAATGGATAAGTCTGACATTTTTTGGAACGACTGGCAACGCATTTTAATAGGCCAGGTACCCGGCCCTTTCTTTATTGAAGTAATACTGCGCATGATAGTGGTATATTTTATTCTTGTGTTTTCTATGCGTGCAATGGGTAAGCGAATGGCAACACAACTTACCATCACAGAATATGCTTCGCTGGTTTCTCTGGCTGCAGCAACCGGTATGGCAGTTCAAACACCTGAACGCGGTTTGTTGCCCGCAATGCTTATTGCAGCTATTGTAATTTATACACAAAGATTTATTGCAAAGCGAGCCTCTGTAAACAATCGCTTTGAAAAACTATTAATGGGTGAAATAGATATTCTTGTTGAAGATGGGAAATTGAACATTCCGGTTATGCATCATACGCGTATAACCCGTGAAAAATTATTTTCAAAAATGCGTAACAGCAGTATTAAGCATTTGGGTGAAGTGCAGCGTTTATACTTTGAAGCTTCAGGCGACTTTGCATTGATAAAAGCAAAAGAACCTAAACCTGGTTTATCTGTAATTCCGAACTGGGATAAAAAAATGCGTGATAAACAAAAACGCGAACCCGGAATTTGTGTTTGCAAAACCTGCGGTAATATAAAACATGCAACTATTGAACAAAGAATTGCGTGTGATAATTGCGGCAATGAAGACACAGAATATGCAGTATTATAAATTTTAACTCAATCATCAACCTCAACACTTTTGAAAAAGAAAATCATCATCCCGGTAGTTATTATCGTTATTGCAATTGCAGCTTACTTCATTGTTTTCAATAAAAAGCCTGTGCAATTTCCGGATAACACATCTGCATTTTTAAATCAATTAAATCAACAAAGAAAACAAGCAGGCGAACCTCTTGTTAATGATATTGATAAAACATTGTGGTATAAGAACAGCGTTATTTATACGCTGGATGTTAAAGTGTTTAAAGATTCTGACGGCAATGGTTACGGAGATTTTAAAGGTTTAACAAACAAGCTTGATTATATAAAATCATTAGGCGCAGATATTATTTGGCTGGCTCCATTTTACCCAACGCCAAACATGGATGATGGTTACGATATATCAGATTATTTTAAAGTTGACCCGCATGTTGGAACGATGGAAGATTACGAGGGATTTGTTCGTGAAGCAAACAAGCGCGGAATGAAAGTGATTATTGATTTGGTTTTTAATCATACTTCCATTCGGCATCCATGGTTTCAGCAGGCAAGAAACGTAAATAATCCTTATCATTCATGGTATGTTTGGAGCAAAGAGAAACCAAAAAATATGCATGATGGCGTTGTATTTAAAGGCGTGCAACAAGACATCTGGACCTACGATTCAACTGCACATGAATATTATAATCACAGCTTCTACAATTTTGAACCGGACCTTAACCTGCAAAATCCGCAGGTAAAAAATGAGTTGTTTAAAGTGATGAAATTTTGGTTGCAAACAGGTGTTGCAGGT
>JAFBAF010000267.1 GCA_019247895.1 Parafilimonas sp.
CGACTGTATTTTTCTATTGTAGGAATTAAATTATGCGGATCATTTTCATAATCGTAAACCTGCGCAGTTTTAAAACGAACCTGGTCAACACCAATTTCTTTTGCCAGTTTTTTTACATCTTCAATTTGATGTTCATTTGGTTTTACAACAAGAAATTGAAAAAATACAAAAGGTGTTTTACTGTTTAATTCTTTTTTCCACTTAACAATATTACGTGCACCTTGTAAAACTTTTTCAAGATTACCGCCAACACGATATTGCTTGTACACGTCCTGCGTTGTTCCGTCAATAGAAATAATCAAACGGTCCAAGCCACTTTCAACAGTGCGTTTAGCTTTTTCATCAGTTAAGTAATGCGCATTGGTTGAGGTGGCTGTATAAATGCCTTTCTCATGTGCATATTTCACCATTTCTAAAAAATCAGGATTTAAAAATGGTTCACCCTGGAAGTAAAAAATAAGGTATAAAAGTTCTTTGTAAATATCATCAATGGTTTGCCTGAAGAAATCTTTTTTCAGCATACCTGTTGGTCGCGTGAAGGCACGCATGCCGCTGGGGCATTCAGGACAACGCAAATTGCATGATGTTGTTGGCTCAAATGAAACAGATATGGGATAACCCCATTGTATTGGCTTTTTAAACAACTTGGTTAACTGGTAACTTGTTACAACTTTGGCCGAATTTAATAAGCGGCGAAAGGTAAGCTTGGATAAAAGGTTTCTTGTATCGTTCCAGTTAAAATAAGCCATAAAGATTGTAAAATTACAACTATGAATTTTAATGACGCAAATGATGTACAAAACAGCTTGTTACAATAGTTTAAATCAAAAGAAATATTTTTGAATGCCGCTAATATTTTAGAAAACAAATTATATGAAATCAATCACCTTTTTTTTATCCGTACTTATTGTTTGCTGTAGATGTTTTGCCCAAACAGATAATATTGAAAGAACAAAAGCAATTGCGCAACTTGAAAAAGCAAATTATGATGCGGCAAATAATAAAGCTGCTTCACTTGCATCTGATAACTTCCAGGTGACGTACTACCGCTGTAACTGGAATATTGATCCGGCAGTAAGATATATTAGCGGCAGCGTAACATCTTATTTCAAAACAACTGCATTCACCAATCAAATCATTTACGATTTTACAGATAAGCTTTCGGTTGATAGCGTAATCTATCATAACCAGCATGCAGCATTTTCGCAACAATCTAATTCAACATTAACTATTAATTTTTCTGTTGAATTTGGAATTGGCAAACAAGATTCTGTTGCTATTTATTATCATGGTGTGCCGCCGGGCAGCGGAGATTTTACCGGCGGTTTTACGCAAACAACACATGCAGGCACACCTGTAATATGGACGTTGAGTGAACCTTATGGTGCTGCCGGCTGGTGGCCTTGTCGCAATGGTTTGGATGATAAAGCAGACAGCATTGATATTTATATCACGCATCCTTCTCAATACAATGCATCTTCAAACGGTGTGTTGGTAAGTACTGCTATAAATGGAAGTAATACAACCACGCATTATAAACATCGTTATCCTATTGCAACTTATCTTGTTTGTCTGGGTGTAACTAACTATAGTATTTTTACAAATAATGTTCAGATCAATGATAAAACGTTACCTGTAATACAATACGTATATCCTGAAAGCCTTTCCGATTTTCAATCAAAAACATCTGTTGTTTTAAATGCATTGCAATTGTACAGCAGTTATTTTGGCGACTATCCTTTTTTAAAGGAACGTTATGGCCAAACGCAATTTAGCTGGGGCGGCGGTATGGAACATCAAACTAATTCTTTCGTTACAAGCACCGGCACAAATTTGATGACGCATGAATTGGGACATCAATGGTTTGGTGATAAAGTTACCTGCGGGAGCTGGCAGGATATTTGGCTAAATGAAGGTTTTGCGCAATGGCTGGCCGATATGTTTTACACTGAAAAAGTTGATAGTGGTAATTATAAATCGAATGTAAAAGCAGATTTATTGTATGTTGTTTCGCAACCCGGCGGCACTGTTTGGGTGAATGATACAACCAACAGCAACCGCATTTTTGATAATCGCTTAACGTATGATAAAGGTGCGTTTTTAGTACGCATGTTGCGCTGGACTTTAGGCGACAGTTTATTTTTTGCCGGCATTAATAAATATTTAACTGATCCAAAAATTACTTATGGTTTTGCACGCACAAAAGACTTGCAGCGCAATCTGCAACAGGTAAGCGGGCAAAATTTGAATTACTTTTTTAACCAATGGTTTTATGGTGAAGGTTATCCATCTTTTACCGTGAAATGGAAAGACTCATCAGATCATAATTTATACTTCAATGTGTCGCAAACAACATCAATGCCTTCATCAGTAAAGTTTTTTAAAGTGCTTTTGCCTGTTCAGGTAAGCAATAATTCACAAACAAAACTCTTAACCTTAAATGTTACGCAAAAAAACCAGGATTTTGTTGTTTCAAATCCCGGCTTTGCAACAAAAACAGTTGTGATAGATCCGGAAAATTACATCATCAGTAAAAACAACAAAGTAATAAAAACAAAAACGGCTCCATTGAGTAAAGATGGTGCAGTTGTTATTGTAAGTCCCAACCCTGCAATTGATGTTGCCAATATTTTATTACAAAATTTTAATGGAAACGTTCAATTGCAATTGTTTGATAATAACGGCGACATTAAATGGCAGCAGCAAACAATTGTGCAAACACCATTTGTGAAAATGCAAATACCTTTTTCTTCGTTTATCAGCGGCGCATATACTTTGCTGGTGATTGATGAAAATGGTTCAAAGCATACTGTTACAATTCTTAAATAAAATCGTTCGTTAATTAAGCTGAAGAAGTGCGCAGTGTATGGCTAAGAGAAAGCGTTCAAAAAATAAATCAAAAAATAAAATTTATATCATTGTTTTTGCAATCGTTGCAGTACTTGCCGCTTTTATCCTGATCATATATTCAATTCAGCAAAAAAAAGAAGCGGCGCATTTTGCATTGTATCCTGATTTTGGAATTGAGTTACCGCTTGGTTATAAAATTCATGGTATTGACGTAAGCAGTTACCAGGGAAATATTTATTGGCCTGCAGTTGCCCAAATGCAAGACCAGGATGTAAGCATAAAATTTGCATTTATTAAAGCCACAGAAGGCTTAAATAAAGTTGATAAACAGTATTACAATAATTGGCAAAAAGCTAAGGATGCTAACATTATTCGCGGCGCTTATCATTTTTTTCTTGCCACAAAAAGCGGACGTTCACAGGCACAGAATTTTATCAAAACGGTAAGGCTGCAGCCTGGCGATCTTCCGCCAGTGCTTGATATAGAAGAGTTGTATGGGGTAAGGCCCGATAGCATGCGCAGCCGCATTAATGCATGGCTAACTGCTGTTGAAAAAGCTTATAATGTAAAGCCTGTTATTTATACAAATGTCTCTTTCTATAAAAATTTTTTAGGTCACCAGTTTGATGATTACCCGCTTTGGGTGGCGCATTATTTTGTGAAAAAACAGCCAGGTATTTCCGAAGGCTGGAAGTTTTGGCAACACAATGCAACCGGTAAAATTAATGGCATAAAAACACGTGTAGATTTTGATGTGTTCAGCGGAGATACAATAACGTTTAATAATTTACTGATACACTAAAAAGTCAAAACGCAAAAGCAAAAAATAACATTGTGCGCTGTTTTAAATTTTTGACTTTCTACTTTTGACTTCATGGATTATATCGAACACCTTAAAAAAGACAAAAAACTCGCTGCAATTATTAATGCTCCCGTTCATGAGCGCATTAAGCCGCATAAAAATATTCCGCTGCAATTAATTGGCAGCATTATGAGCCAGCAGCTAAATACAAAAGTGGCTGATATAATTTATAAGCGCTTTCTTGCTTTATATAATAATAAAGAACCAAAGCCGCAACAGGTATTAGATACAGCCGACCCAACTCTGCGCAGTATTGGTTTATCAAATGCAAAAGTTTCTTATGTAAAAAATGTTGCAAGATTTTGTGTTGAAAATAAGATCACCGATAAAAAATTACTTGTAATGAGCAATGAAGAAGTTATTGAATTGCTCACACAAATTAAAGGCGTTGGTAAATGGACGGTTGAAATGTTGCTGATGTTTGCGCTTGGCCGCGAAGATGTTTTCTCGATTGATGATTATGGTGTGCAAAGCGCAATGATCAAAATTTATAAATTACAAAAACTTGATAAAAAACAATTGCGTGAAAAGCTTTTAAAGATATCTGCCAAATGGGCGCCATACAGAACTTATGGTTGTTTATATTGCTGGCATATGAAAGACAATGCACCAATATCATCAAAATAAAATTGCCTGCTCTTTTACAAATTTTAAATAAGCAAGCTTTTTATTTTCTTCAACCGTTATAAAATACATGCCTGGCGCCAGCTTACTTACATTGCATGAATATAAATTTGATGATGTATTGAACTGCGCAACAGTTCTTCCTGCAACATCTGTAATAAAAATGTTTTTTGTAGTTGATGATTGCATTCCGTTTAAATGTAAAATATCCTTTACGGGATTAGGTGATAAAAGAATATTTGAAGTTTTTACTTGTTGTGAATTTTGAAGCCGGGTATTAGTATAATTATTTGCTTTAGCACTAATTGTGCTATCCATATTATAGCGCACTAAAAATATTTTATCTGTTGCAACACCTGTTCCAACTACTTTACCATCAGTTTGTAGTTGTGCCGCATACATAAAGTCTCCTGAGAATCCAAAGTCTGTAAAAACCTTTCCTTTATACCCGAAATTTTGATCGATCTTACCCAACGGAGAAAAACGCATCAATAAAGCATCATAATAATTTATGCCATTTTGCGCATAACCGCCTACAAGAATTTTATTATTCTTATCAACCAGCATAGCAGTTGGATTCAACACATAATCTGAATCATTGTAAGTAGCCATGCCACTTTCTCCAAAGACCAAATCATAATCGCCTGATGGTTTATACCGTACAAATGCAATAACCGGATTATTCTCGGGTTGAATGTATGATGAACCTCCTACAAGTATTTTATTATTTGAAAGAATGACAATAGAACTTGGATAATCACTTCCTCCAAAATCAGTATATACTCTTCCATCAACTCCAAATTTATTATCAACAGTTCCATTCTTATTAAATCGCAGCGTAAGAAAATCAGTATTAGGAAAAGAGCCAACAAAACAGCTTAATACAATTTTTCCATCAGGCTGAAGCGCCATACATTGCGGTGCTTCCTCATCACCAAAATCTGCAATTATTTCTCCTGTTGCATTAAAATGTGTATCCAGCTCTCCGTTATTTCTGTAACGCAGTAATACGATGTCGGAATTACTTCCGTTATAAGTATATCCTGCAACAACAATTTTTCCGTCAGCCTGAATTACGATAGATGTTGGAGAGCTATTTTGACCATTTACATCAGTAATTATTGTTCCGCTATTTCCAAAATGTTTGTCTATAGTTCCATCAGCCTTATATCTTACCAATACAATTTGCGAATAACCTGAAACATAAGTGTAACCTGCAGCAACTATTTTATCATCCGGTTGCACAGCAATTGCTGTAATAATATCTGTAGAACCAAAATTGATGGTTGCCTTGCCGTTCTTGCCAAAACTTTTGTCTAAAGTACCATTAGTATTATAACGCATTGTAAGAAAATCGAAATCGTCATTTGTGCTGATATATCCTGCGACTACGATTTTTCCATCAGATTGAAATGCTTCTGTATTAGCTGATGCAGCATTGCCTATAATAGTAGTTGTTTTTCCATTTTTATTAAAACTTTTATCTAATGAACCAGGACCGTTTGCAAGTCCTGTGTTAAATTTCGTTGACGTCCAGGGGCAATCACCGCCATTATCCCCCGAAGCCTGTACATGCATGTAATAATTTGTAAAAGGAGTAAGATTTGAAATTGAAGCAAAAGCGTTTGTTGTAAAAGTTCCCGCGCTGTCAGGTATGGAATCTGTATCTACTGTATAGTGATAACCAAATATACCGGGTATTGTATCCCAATTAAACTGTGCAGAATCGAAATGGATATATGTTGAAGCAACATTTGTTGGCGCACCAACATACGCAACATTCACATCGCCAAAAGTAGTAGAGTCGCATCCTTCTTTTTTGGTAACAACTGTATAATGCCCTGCCGTAGATCGGCTCATAGAAGCTTCGTAACTTATGCCGCTTCCGTTACCTGTTACGGGCCCTTTTACAATATTAGTTCCGTTTTGATACCATGTGTATGTTTGGCTTTTTTTGGTTAGCGGAATGCCAATATCTATTTGTGCCCCATCGCAAAAGCTGCCGCTTCCTGCAAGTACCCCGGGCGTTGCAGCGCATTGCCCGAATACTCTTGACTGGTTAGTAATACAAGCGATAATTATAACTGCAATTATAATTTGAGTTTGATGAAGCCATTTTAAAAAAACAGCCGATAAAAATCTTTTCATAAGCCAGGCGATGTTGATGAAAAAGTATATGCGGATGAATAGCTAATTTAATAAATTATTTTATCAGTATCCATGCAGCCCATTTATAAGGTTCATTTCTATATTTATTTTTCATGATTGTTTGTGCTTTAAAAAATGCCGCATCAATTGGTTGTTTATCGAATATTTTTTTATAAAACACTTGCATAAACTCTGATGTTTCTGTATCAGGAACCTTCCATAAACTCATTACCAGATTTTTTACCCCGGCAATTTTAAAAGCTCTTTGCAAACCATAAACACCTTCACTCCCTTTAATATCTCCCAAAGCAGTTTCACAGGCAGATAACACAACAAGTTTTGTATTTGGCAAGTACATGTTTGATACATCATATGCTGTAACAATCCCGTCTTCGATTCCATTTATATTTTTGCCCTGCCATGCAATATTGGCTCCTGCAAATAATAAACCTGAACGAAACAAAGGATTATCTGATTGTTTAAAAATCTTTCCACTTGTTTCAAATTTTTGCTGAATACTATCACGTTTGTTCTGTTTTGGATCAGGGAAGAAAAAACCATGCGTTGCAATATGAATGATTGCCGGTGAAGCCTTGCCATTCAATGCTTTAAATGTTTCTTCAGTAGCATTAATTCCCGATAAAATATTTACAGTAATGTTTGATTTGTTTGCCTGCTGCTGAATAGTTTCTACTTCCGTTTTTGTTGCAGGTAAATATTGAATGCTGCCCGCTCTTGTCAGATCATCAGGCAGTGATCGTGACATTTCACCGTTAGCGTGATATGCAATAGCAACAGTTTTCAATGTTGTTGTATCTGTGGTGTATTCAATGCCGCCGTATAGTTGAATTTTGTCGCTTGCATTGATAAAACTTTCTTTTCTGTCAATTACTGAAGCAGTAGTATTCAACTGAATTAATTCATATTTATCGCTTAAAAATTCATTTGCATTTACCCGTAATGCAGCAAATGAAATTTTAAATAGATCAGCTGCAGGTGCAAAATAAATTTTATGGACTCCCTGCAAATATTTTTCAGCAGGTTTCCAAATAACATCATACAAACCTTTTTGAGTATATAATGCATTTATATCATCAACATTGTTTAATAATGAATCAATTTTTTTCTTTTCAAATAAAAAAGCAACCTGCGGCGCCGGTTTGTCTTTTCTTAAAATTAAAGCGATGTAATAAGTGCTGTCTGTCCACTTTATGCCATCATGAAAATTAAAAGCTGAAAATTCTACCGCCGCTTCATTTGCCTTTAAATTTTGTTGAATATTTTGCCACGTTATGTCTCTATGCAATGCCGTTTCTAAAGCCACAGAATTCCTTACCAGCTCTTTTTCAAGATCATTTGCTTTTTCTTCAAGTGCCGGAATTTTTACAATAGTCCCGGTATCTTTTCTTAGGTATAAAGCGCCTAGCTGATTTTTTATACTTGCCCATTCTCTATATTTTTTATTTAGAATTGAATCGCCGGAATTATTAATCGCCTGCTTTACCTGTTCCGTAGCAGATAAAATTAAATTTCTGTTAGAAAGATTGATCTCATATAACGATGATGCATTATTATAGTTGAACCTGGAGAAATAAAATGATTCGTATTCATCCACAGAACCCTTTATATTTTGCAGGTATTGTTCTTTTTCGTTTTCACTTGTAAATTGAAAAACTTTTTTTAGTTGATCATATTGAGCGTTAAAACTTTCAGTGAAATAAGTATTGGCTTTTTCATTTTGATTTAAGTTTCTATATACTTCACCTAAATAAAAAGCATTTGTTGTATAAGAAGGATTATTTATAGTTGTAATCTTCTTCCAGATATTTCTTGCTTGTAAAAAATCATTTTCGGCTTGCCTGTATTTTTTTGTTTGATTATAAATGAGCCCGAGATTTTCATAGCTGTTTGCAATATCCGGGCTGTTTGCGGTTAAGACTTTTTGCCAAATGGCGTTTGCTTCCAGGGCAAGCGCTTCAGCAGCTTTATAATTGCCTGTTTCACGGTAAAGATTTGCAAGATTGTTACAAGTTTGCGCATACTCTGCATTCTCTTTTGTAAATATCTTTTCACGGATTTTCTTCGCTTCAATGTAAAGCAACGCTGCTTCGCCATATCTTCCCATAAAATAATATAAGTCTGCCAGAATATTACAGCTTGATGCATA
>JAFBAF010000359.1 GCA_019247895.1 Parafilimonas sp.
TCTTCAATCTTTAATTATCCAACATTAACATGGGCAGATATGGGTGCCATAGGCTGGCTGGTTGATGGTGCCGCCATTTTAAACCAGGTAATGCTTTGCAGAACTTCCTACGGTCCTTACGCAAGAGCAATGGTTCGCATTTGTAAAGAGGAAAGCTTTCATCAACGCCAAGGCTTTGATATTCTACTCACGTTGAGTAAAGGAACTGATGCACAGAAAGCTATGTGCCAGGACGCAATCAATCGCTGGTGGTGGCCATCGTTAATGATGTTTGGGCCGAGAGATTCTGAAAGCACTAATTCTGACCAAAGCATGAAATGGAAAATCAAGCGTAAAACCAATGACGAATTGCGCCAGCAATTTGTTGATATGTGTGCTGAACAGGTAAAAATTTTAAACATGACTTTACCTGACAAAAATTTAAAATGGAATGATGAAACGCAACATTATGATTTTGGTGAAATAGATTGGAATGAATTCTGGAATGTGGTAAAAGGTAACGGGCCATGTAATAAAGAAAGATTAGAAGCACGCCGCAAAGCGCATGAAGATGGCGCATGGGTTCGTGAAGCAGCTGCAGCGTATGCAGAAAAGAAAGCAAATAAACAACAATCACAGGCAGCATAATAATTATCAATGCAATCATTCATAAAAAAATATTATTACGGCGATATACCTGATGATAATGCAGGCGGCACAAATAATATCATTCAAAATAAAGATGAAAAGAACTGGTCTTTATGGGAAGTTTTTATTCGCAGCAAGCAAGGCCTCGATCACAAACATGCGGGCAGCTTACATGCAGCCGATGCACAAATGGCAATTGAAAATGCACGTGATGTTTATACGCGCCGAAACGAAGGCGTAAGTATTTGGGTGGTTGAAAGCAAATACATTCACGCATCCAACCCAGATGATGCCGAAAGTTTTTATGACCCTTCGACTGATAAAATTTATCGCCATCCTACTTTTTATGATTTGCCGGATGAACTAAAACATATGTGATGCCCCAACCCTAAAGGGAGTTATTATGAATGATTCGCTTATCCATTACACGCTTCACCTTGCCGACAATGCAATGATTCTTGCGCAACAAAACAGTGCCTGGTGTGGCCATGGACCGATATTAGAACAAGACATCGCTATCACAAATATTTCATTAGATATTTTAGGGCAGGCGAGAAATTTTTATCAATACGCTGCAACATTAATCGGTGATAATGCGACAGAAGATTCACTTGCTTTTTTGCGCGACAATCGTGATTTCAAAAATTGTTTATTAGTTGAACAGGAAAATGGTGATTGGGGAAGAACAATTTTGCGCCAGTTTATATTCAGCAACTATCAATACTTATTATATGAAGAGTTGCAAAGCAGTTCAGATGAACAATTGGCTGCTATTGCAACAAAAGCATTGAAAGAAGTTACGTATCATTTACGCTGGAGCAGTGAATGGGTAATTCGTTTAGGAGACGGCACTGATGAAAGCCATCAGCGCTTGAAAAATGCAATTGAACAATTATGGCAATATGTTGATGAATTATTTATAAATGCTGACTACGAAAATGAACTATTAAAAGAAAATATTTCTGTTGATGTTTCATCTTTAAAAAACAAATGGCTTGAAAAAGCTTCATCAATTTTCGATGAGGCAACTTTACAAATTCCACAAAATGTATTTGCAAAAACTGGCGGCAAACAAGGTATTCATTCAGAAAAATTAGGTTACATTCTTGCTGAAATGCAGTTTATGCAAAGAGCTTATCCCAATTCAGTTTGGTAAATTTATTTTATGGTTGAAGCATCAACATTAAATAAAGAATCTATTCTGCAGTTACTTGACACAGTAACCGATCCCGAAGTTCCTGTGCTATCAATTATTGACTTAGGAATTATTCGTGATGTTGAAATTGATTCATCAAACAAAATAAAAATTACTATCACACCAACTTATACCGGTTGCCCTGCAATGGACGTAATTAGTATGAATATTAGGATGATCTTACTTCAAAATGGTTTTAAAAACATTGAAATAAAAAATGTTTTATCACCGGCATGGACGACAGACTGGATGAGTGAAGCCGGAAAACAAAAATTAAAAGCTTATGGCATTGCGCCACCCAATTCAAAGCAAATTGTTTGTACAGTTGATGCATTCCAGGAAGATGAAGCCATTCAATGTCCGCATTGTAATTCATTCAACACACAATTAATTAGCCGCTTTGGTTCTACTGCATGTAAAGCTTTATATAAATGTAATGATTGCTTCGAGCCTTTCGACTATTTTAAATGTCATTAATTCGCATTGCAATTTTAATCATCAATAAATCTTTCTATGTCGTCCGTTTTATTTGAAGTAAAAGATGGAATTGGTTTTATAACATTAAGCCGTCCTGAAAAATTAAATTCATTCAATCGCGAAATGGCCTTATTATTACAGGACAAATTAGATGAATGTAACAACACGAAAGAAATCCGTTGTGTGTATTTAACGGGAAGCGGGAAAGGATTTTGTGCCGGAGAAGATTTGGCTGAAGTTGTTGATCCGAATGGACCGGGAATGCAAAAAATTTTAAGCGAACAGTTCAATCCAATCATAAGTAAAATACGCAATCTTGAAAAGCCTGTTGTTGCTGCAGTTAATGGCGTTGCCGCAGGTGCAGGTGCTAACATTGCTTTAAGTTGCGATATTGTTGTTGCCAATCAATCTGCATCTTTTATACAAGCTTTTAGTAAAATAGGTTTGATACCTGATAGCGGCGGAACATTCTTTTTGCCAAGATTAATAGGCTTGCAAAAAGCAGGTGCAATTATGATGTTAGGTGATAAAATTTTTGCAGATGAAGCCGCACGTTTAGGAATGATCTATAAAGTATTTCATGATGATACGTTTGAAGAAGAATCAAAAAAAATTGCAACAACACTTTCGCAAATGCCAACCCGAGGCATATGGCTTACGAAACAAGCATTAAATAAATCTTTTAAAAATAGTTTGAAAAAACAATTAGCATTAGAAGATGAGTTGCAACAACAAGCAGCCGCAACAAATGATTTTAAAGAAGGCGTTCAATCTTTTTTAGAAAAGCGCTTACCTAATTTTAAAGGAGAGTAATATGAATGAATTGCATGAAAAAGTTGTTACGCACATGATGCAACACGATGCATTTTCCCAATGGTTAGGAATAGAAATTTTAGAAATTAAAGAAGGCTATGCAAAAATAAAAATGATAATCCGTAAAGAAATGGTGAATGGCTTTTTAGTTGTTCATGGCGGCGTTGTATTTTCCCTTGCTGATAGTGCTTTTGCTTTCGCCTGTAACAACCGCAACAATTTATCATTGGCATTGGAATGCAATATTTCTTTTCTGAAACGGGTAAATATTGGTGATCAATTAACCGCTGAAGCCAAAGAAATTCATAATGGAAAAAGTACCGGCGTTTATTCAATAGATGTAACAAATCAAAACAATCAACAAGTTGCTTTATTTAAAGGAACTTGTTTTAGAACGGGAAAGAATTTGATTTAATTATTTCCTCATCTCTTCTTTCCAAAACTTCACAATATCTTCCGCATGTTGTTTATTGCGCGGCTTTAAATACACTTTTTGAATGATGCCTTTTTCATCAATCAAAAATGTAGTGCGATGCAAACCCATATAGTGTCTTCCATATAATTGCTTTTCTCCCCATACGCCGTAAGCATCAATTATTTTATGATCAGGATCTGCAATTAAAGTGTATGGAAGATTGAATTTTCTTTCAAACTTTTTATGGCTTGATGAATCATTTGGGCTAACACCAACAACTTCAAACCCTTCTTTTTTTAGTAATAAATAATTATCACGAAGGTTGCAGGCTTCTATTGTACAGGTTGGCGTATCATCTTCCGGATAAAAAAATAAAACAATTTTTTTGCCTTTATAATCAGCAAGTGAAACTATATTATTATTTTGATCTTTTCCTTTAAATGCAGGAGCTTTCATGCCCGCTTCCAATGTTATCATACCAATTATTATATTGTAAAATTAATTGCTGTTTTTATAAACCGTTGCGGGCTTATTCGTTTGTTATAATATTTTTGTAAACATAGTATGAAAGATTTTTTGCAGCAGGTATGGTGGAACAATTCAGTTCAGCAATATGCAATTGTTTTTGGTGAAATCATTGTTGTATGGATCATCTTCATGTTATTGAGAAAATTTATTTTTTCAATGTTAGCCAAGCTTGCGCGCAGAACGGCTTCACAGGCTGATGATGCTATTGTTGTTGCTGCAGATAAATTCATTATTCCGTACATCTATCTTGCTATCAATTATGCCATTATTGAGCAACTTAATTTTACGCCCCATGTTGAGCACATTTTAAAAGTTGCAATGGCCGTAATTACGGCGTTTTATTTTGTGCGGTTTATTAATCATGCTATTCATTTATCTGTGTTGTTATACATGGAGCGCAAGCACGAAAGTGCTGAACGCATCACTCATCTCAGCGGCATATTAATCGTTATAAAAGCTTTGGTTTGGATTGGCGGCCTTTTAATGCTGATTGAAAATCTTGGTTATAACATTACTACAATTATAACCGGGCTTGGCATTGGTGGTATTGCTATTGCACTGGCCGCTCAAAATATCCTTACAGATCTCTTCAGCTATTTTGTAATATTTTTTGATAAGCCTTTTGAAATCGGTGATGTAATTTCTGTAAACAATATTACGGGAACAGTTGAATACATCGGTATAAAAACTTCGCACATAAGAAGTGTGTCGGGTGAACAATTGATTATGCCCAATACCGAGCTTGTAAAATCAACCATAAAAAATATAAAACGCCTTGAACGCAGAGGCATTACTTTCAAGTTAAATGTGCGTTATGATACAGCAGAAGATAAATTAAAGGTGTTGCCTGAATTGATAAAAGAAATTGTAAATAAACAACCGCATGCAACACTTGACCGTTGTCATCTTATTGCATTAGGAGATTATGCTTTAACGTTTGAA
>JAFBAF010000059.1 GCA_019247895.1 Parafilimonas sp.
CGCACGTTTATCATTGCTCTTGTAATACTGTTCTAATAGATCCTGGTCGCTTGTATGTTTAAATTCTTTTTCGCTCAATGTGCAGTGGTTATATGCAAGATGCAGTTGGTTCTGATTTCCATAAATATTTTTTGGTGACGAGCTTTAGTACTTCGTGGCATCACGGTTGTGTCACTCCCTTGTACTGCAGTGCAGATGGCAGCATGAACCATCAAAATAATCCAAACAACAACGAATCTATTTTATTGATGATCTCACCAAGATGTTCTTCGTTTTCAGGGAATTTATTTTTATCAACATCAATTATAAGTATAGGGCCTTGCTTATAGTTTTCCACCCAGCGGTTATAGAGTTCGTTCAATTTTTTCAAATAATCCAGGCGAATATTTTCTTCATATTCTCTTCCTCGTTTTTGAATTTGATCAACCAATGTTGGTACGGACGCTTTTAAATAAATCAATAAGTCTGGCGGCTGCACCATTAATTGCAGCGTTTTAAAAAAGTTGAAATAATTATCAAAGTCACGCTTATTCATCAAACCCATATCATGCAGGTTCGGTGCAAATATGTGTGCATCTTCATAGATTGTTCTGTCCTGTATAACTGTTTCTGTTCCGTTTTGTATATCGAGCAATTGATTTAATCTCCCGTTTAAAAAATATATCTGCAGGTTAAAACTCCAGCGTGGCATGTCTTCATAAAAATCCATCAGGTAAGGATTGTGATCAACATCTTCAAACTGCGGGATCCATTTATAATGTTTGCTAAGCAATTCCGTTAGTGTGGTTTTACCTGCACCAATATTGCCGGCTATTGCAATATGCTTCGGCTTTTTTTGTTTTGCCATATTATAACTTAAACTTTAAACTTAGAACTTAAAACTTAAACCGTCAAACATAGTTCAAATGCATGGCTTTTCTTACAAGTTCCAAAGTTTTCGATGCGTTTGACCTTGCTTTTTCAGCACCGGTTTTTATAACTTTTGTAAGATAAGTTTTATCGTTTTCAATGGCTGCGGCTTTTTCGCGAATGGGTTTTATAAACTCAACCATATCTTCCGCCAGTTGCTTTTTCAGATCGCCATAACGAATGCTGCAATTTTCATAAGCAGTTTCAAATTGGGCCACAATATCATAATGACTTACAAGCTGCATTAAGGTAAAAAGGTTTTGAATATAATCAGGTTTTGGTATTCCTTGTTCTGTTGGCCCGCTATCAGTTTTTGCCTTCATTATTTTTTTGCGAATCAAATCATCATTATCATTCAAATAAATTGTTGCCATTTCGTTCGCACTTTTGCTCATTTTACCGGTGCCATCCAAACTCAAAATTTTTGTGAGCGATTCGCCATAGTTAAATGCATACGGCAATGGAAAAACTGCATCATAACGGTAATTAAAACGTTCTGCAAGATTGCGTGTCATTTCTACATGCTGTTCCTGGTCTTTGCCAACAGGCACTTTTACCGCACGGTGAATTAAAATATCAGCTGCCTGTAACACCGGATTGGTCAACAACCCTGCATTTACGTTCTGCGGATGCTGACGAACTTTGTCTTTAAACGTCGGTGTTTTTTCCAATTCACCTTTGTAAGCAAGCATGTTTAAATACAAATACAACTCTGCTATTTCAGGTATATCACTTTGTATGTAAATGACAGATTTATTTTCATCCAAACCAGAAGCAAGCAATTCGCCCAACAAGCGATGCACATGGCCACGCAATTCTCTTGTATCAGGATGTGTTGTTAAACTATGCCAGTCAACCACGCAGAAATAACAATCGTATTCATCCTGCATGCGTACCCAGTTTTTTACAGCACCGAAATAATTTCCGAGATGCAAAAAACCGGTCGGCCTTATTCCGCTTAAAACAATTTCTTTAGGCATGTGGCGAAGATAAGCATGTTGAAAAAGTGAAAAAACAAAAAATAAAAATCAAAAAAAGTCCTGCAATTCGCAGGACTTTAAAATTATATAAGCGCTTATATATTATTTGGCCTTATCAAAATTTTCCTGCACTTTGTTCCAGTTGATCACATTCCAGATTGCATTTAAATAATCCGGTCGTTTGTTTTGATATTTTAAATAATACGCATGTTCCCAAACATCAACGCCGAGAATCGGCGTACCTTTTACTTCAGCAACATCCATTAACGGATTATCCTGGTTTGGTGTTGAAGTAACTTCCAGTTTACCATCGCGACTAATCAACCAAGCCCAACCACTTCCAAAACGTGTTGTGCCGGCTGTATTAAATTTTGTTTTGAACTCATCAAACGATCCAAATGTGCTATTGATAGCTTCTGCTAAACTGCCTGAAGGTTGTCCGCCATCTCTTGATAAAATATCCCAAAAGAAAGTATGGTTCCAATGACCACCGCCATTGTTGCGGACAGCCGGAGAAATCTTACCTGCACTTGCAATAAGTTCTTCCAATGATTTGTTTTCATGTTCAGAACCGGCAATTGCTTTATTCAAATTATCTACATAAGCCTGGTGATGTTTGTCGTGGTGAATTTTCATTGTTTGCTCGTCTATATGCGGCTCTAATGCATCGTATGCATAAGGCAGCGGAGATAATGTAAATGCCATAATAATTATGATTTATGAATGATAAATTATGATGTAAGGGTAACAAAATTAATGCGAGGTATTCAAAAAAAGATTAATTCTTTCTTATATCGAAAAATCATAGAGTCAACTACTTCTTCCTCTTCTGCTGAAAAAAAGTTTTCATCAACACGGCGCATTCTTCTTTTAAAACGCCAGTCCTGATTTTTGTTTTTGGATGAAAAGGAAAATTAGGTTCAGTGATGTGACGATGCCCATTCTTCTCATCATCGGCACCCCAAACAACACGATCCAGTTTACTCCAATACATAGCACCTGCACACATTAAGCACGGTTCAACAGTTATAAATAAAGTTGCATCCGGCAAATATTTACTGCCTAAAAAATTAAAGGCCGATGTTAACGCTAAAATTTCTGCATGTGCTGTTGAATCATTCAGCTGCTCTGTCATGTTATGTGCACGAGCAATAATTTTTTGATTGATGACAATCACCGCACCAATGGGAATTTCATCTTCCTCAAAAGCTTTCTCTGCTTCACGCAATGCCTGCTGCATATAATATTCGTCACTCAATAGCATTACTTACTGGTTGAAAAAATCGGCATACTGAAAAAAGCAAAATTATTTTTCTCATATAGCTTGATTACCCGTTAAAGTTATGTAGAATCTTTCGGCGACTTTTCATAACGCTTGTCATGCAGTTTTCTAAAAACATCAAGGCCGATTTTTACCTGGCCATTTTTTTCTTTTGCTCTTAAATAAATGCTCGGGCCAGGTTTTTCAGTTTTGCTTGAATCAATTTGTTTATAGTTCTCCGGTTTTTTTGTAAGTGTTGAAAGCGGAACCTGAATGGAAATATCTGTTCTGTCTCCAAAACTATACGTGCCTTCAATATACATAGTTAATGCTGAAGACTGGATTGGCATGCGGCGAATATAGATATCGCCATTTTGTATATCGAAAGTATCTTTCAATTCAGCAAATTCAACATTATTCAGATCGCGGTTTTTAAGGATGAATGTTTGCAGGTTTTGTAAAGATTTTACGTTGCTAAGTGAAGCATTCTTCAAAGAAAAAACCAGGCTTCCATTTATAGTGTTCGAAATTAATTTGCCTGCATCATTCATTGCTGCAGTAATATTTGCTTTGGAATCCATAATGCCTTTTAAGTTGGCTGATGTAATTGTGGTTTGACCGAAATTGTCAAAACCATAAAATAACTTTTTTACATTGATGTGCTGCAGGTTCATCTGCGCACTCATTTGATGTAACTCATCATTTACCTGGTGCACTTTTGCTGTGAGATTAAAACTTCCATCAGCATGTTGTAACGATGCTTTTTTAATCTCCCAGTCATTATCAGTAAAGATTGCATTAGCTACTACATTGCTTGCCTGGAAATTGTGTAGTGATAATTGCTGCGCTTTTAAATTAACGTATAAGTTTCCATCCTCTACTGCATTATCAATAGCATTGGCAGTATTACCTAAACCTTTTGCTTTCCTTTTAAAAGATTCCTGTGATTTTTTGGCAAACAAAGTTTTCAAATCTGCAAGGTTAAGTGCAGGAGAATAAACATTGCAATTGATTGTTGCTTTACCTGGTTCTTTACTTGATATGCGGTTTAAATTTTCGCCTGTTATGTTTACTGTAAAATGATTGGTGTTAAGGTTACATTGAAAATCTTTCATCAAAAGCGAATTGCCCGTTATAGCAATTGCGCCGTTACATTCCGAAAATGTTAAACTGCGCGGCACGTAAACAATTTTTCCATTTTCTATCTGAATCTTTGCGTTAAGCTGATCGAGCATAGATGCGTCTGCAGTTAAGGGTCCGTTATATAGTAAATACAGTTTTGCATTACCTGTTATAAAGCGAAATCTTGAAGAAGCCAGCTGATCATCCAATTGCGGCAAAGTGCATTCAGAGAAAAATTCAAACTGAATATTTGGTTTGAGCAAATTTGTAACAGCAATATTTTTTGCTTTTAAATTAATATCACCCCAATTACTTGTAAAGGCATTTATGGTAACTCGTGAATTATCGTCAGTTCTCGGCGAATCAGGATTAACCTGGTTAATAAAGTTGCCGGTAAAATTACAGTTGGTAAAATTCATTACAGGCGTATTGATAGCATTACCCTGCGTAGCAAAATTCACTTTTACCAGCGGGATGGTTCTATATGCCATTGGTCCATCAAGTACAATGGCAGCATCAAGCGGTTCTGTAAGATTTATCTTTTTTATTTTCTCACTCGTAGTTGGTTTTAATATCGCCATTGCTGCTGCATAATCAATTTGTTTTGTTGAAGCGTCAATATGAAAATGCGCCGGGCCATTTAAAAAAAATTGCCCTTTAATTGTAAAAGGCTGTCCCTGAATTTTAACTTTTGTATCATTAAATGAAAGAATGTTGCCGCTTGTATCATATTCAAGTTTCCACCTGGCTTGTACACGCTGGTTTTCCAGCCAATAACCTTTTGGCAGATAAAACCCCAGCCCACGAATTAAAACATCTTCGTTCATTTTGATAGAATATTTTGGGCCGCTTAAATTCATGTCAATATCAGCATTGGCAATGTTTACCTGGAACCTTTTGTTTTTAATTGCATCTTCACTAATTGCAATTACATTTTTCAACACAAGATTGTTGAATACAACAGGTTTTTTACTCTTTCGTTTTTGTTTATTCTGTGGTTTTAAAACATAGATATTACTATAACCTTTTGCATCAGTAAAAGTGTGTATAACCGCATCCTGCACCTTTACAGAACTTATGGTAAGCTTATTTCCAATAAGATTAAGGAAGCCAGCTTTTGCGGTTATTTCTTTAGCCTGCAAAAAAGGACGATGATATACGGAATCACTTATAGTAACGTTTTTCAACGTGATACCAAGTTTGGGAAAAGATTGCCACACAGTAATATTTGCGTTATCAACCTTCAACTCACCTAATATAGTTTCTTTAAGTTTTGATTTTAGAAAGCTAATCAGCCTGTCTTGTGAAGAAGATATGTATAAGCTAAGTCCAACCAGTAATAATAAATACAGGCCTGCTATAATTAGTATTGTGCGTAATGCAATGCGTACTATTTTTCGTGGAACATTAATCCTGAATTTTTTGGGAGCCATAGTATTTATTATAGATCAGCAATACAATATAAAAAAACCCCGCCAAACTGCGGGGCTGCTTTTAAAATTTGTTATGAATAATATAAGGAAGCATTGCCCGCCATGTTGGCCAGTCATGATTTATGTCTCGTCCCCAAATATCCAGTTCGTGCCATATACCTTTATCCCATAACACCTGCGAGAACCTGCGGTTAGCATCAGGATCTTCAAAAGAGCCGCTACCTGTATAAATATGAATATGGTGGCTTGCTTTTATTCTATCCAAATACCAGCTATCAGTTAAGTTTGGAATATAATGCATGGGGCTGTTATAATAAACCTGTTCATCCCAAAAACCTTTTGTGTATTCTGTAAGATCATATACACCACTCATGCTGATAGCACCGTTTATAAGATCTGGTTTTTTTAGAAACAAGTTCATTGCATGCAATGCACCAAATGAAGCACCGCATGTATAGATAAAAGTATCGCTGCTTGTATTGTTTCGAATAAAAGGAATCACTTCATTAAAAACATAATTATTAAAATCGTTTTGACGGATAGCTTTATGTTCAGGCAGCATTTCATTGTTCAGCCAGCTTTCTTTATTGATGCTGTCAATGCTGAACACTTTTATTTTTCCGCTGTCAATAAAAGGCGCTAAAGCATCCAGCATTTGAAAACGTTCATATTCTAAATAGTCTGCAGCAGCGGTCGGAATTAGTAAAATTGCAAAACCAAATTCTCCATAAGTTGCTATTGGCATTTCTTTGTTTAATGAAGGACTGTGCCATGATGTAATTTCTCTGTGCATTTCTTTTGTTTTTATTTCTTATTTAATAAGTCCGGAAGTTGGAAAGACCGAAAGTCGGAAAGAATAGGCAAAGTTGTAGTGTTTTACTTTTCGGCTTAATTACAAACAAACTTTCTTCACCTCATTCCACAAAGCACGAAAACATTGCGCCGCATAACTACTGTTGGCATATTCAAACACAGGTTGCTGGTTGGTACCCATTTTTTCTACATCACTTAAATATGGAATATAACTTTTGAAAAAAAGTTTGTCTTTATAAAATTGCTGCAGCACTTCATGGTGCAAATTTTTACGATGATCAACCATGCTGAAAAAACATTTCACTTTACTTTTATCAAGTTCATTGTTTTTAAAATATTCCATCACCGTCTCAAATGAATTTACAGAAAGTGTTGTTGGGATATTCGGCATCAAAATCCAGTTGGCTGCATTAAAAATATTCTCGTGCAATAAAGAAATTCCTGGCGGAGAATCTAAAATAACAACATCAAATTCTTTTAAATTGTTCAGTAATGATTTTAATTTTCGCTTGCTGTGTTTTAAATCATGCAATGCTGTATCAATATTTCTTGCAGAAATATCAGATGGAATTATCCAAAGCTTTTCAAACACAGATTCCTGTATTGCGGTTTTTATTTCCAGTTCTTCGGCAAATAATTTTTTTGTCTCATTTTTATTTGCTGCTTTTACATTTAAATAAAATGAAGAAGAACCTTGCGGGTCAAGGTCCCAGATTAATGTTTTTAAACCGTCGGCAGCAGCGAGGTATGCAAGGTTAATGGCAGCGGCCGTTTTGCCAACTCCACCTTTTAGATTGTATAAAGCGATAGCAGTCATACGTCTAAAATACAAAAAAAGCCTATCCCAAACCCTTCAAGCCCATCCTTAATCCTTCCCAAAGGGAAGGACTTGTGAAAACTTAATGATTATGCAGTTTATAATAGATTTCGCGAGTTACGAAGTCCCTTTCTTTTAAAAAGGGATTTAAGCATAGGCTGTTTATTCGTTCCTCAAATGTTTGCCGGTTAGATTAATAAAAACATCTTCCAGGTTGGCTTGCTTTACTTCTTTTGGCTTTTCAAAACCAGTGGCAACTAAATCATCAATTAATTTATCCGGCGAAGCCATTGCAATAATATTCCCTGAATCAATAATAGCTACGCGATCGCACAAAATTTCTGCTTCGTCCATATAATGCGTGGTAATAATAACGGTTGTGCCTTTGCTTTGAATCTCTTTAATTAAATCCCACAAATTGCGGCGCGCCTGCGGATCCAGGCCTGTTGTTGGTTCATCTAAAAAAATGATCTTTGGCTTGTTGATGAGCGTTGTTGCAATTGAAAAACGTTGCTTTTGCCCGCCGCTTAATTCTTTAAATTTTGCTTTGGCTTTGTCGCGAAGATTTACAATATCTAATAAATCAATCACATTCACATTTTCATTGTATAAACCTGCAAAAAGATGGAGCAGTTCTGATAAATTCAACCCAGGGTAATAACCTGAAGTTTGCAGCTGCACGCCAATAATTTTCTTTATCGAATTCGGTGCTTCATCCAAATTATAACCATCAACAATAATTTCTCCGCTTGTTTTTTCACGCAGTGTTTCAATTATTTCAAGCGTAGTTGATTTGCCGGCACCATTTGGACCCAGCAAACCAAATATTTCGCCTTTAGAAACATCAAAGCTTATTCCTTTAACGGCTTTAAAATCCCCATAATTTTTTACAAGATTTTTTACCGAAATAATTGTTTCCTGCTGCATAAGGCAAAGTAAGTGTATAAAATTGTAGACGCCGGACGATTTTTTACGTTTCAACAAATATCTTTGGCCACTTTCTCATGCACAATTCAATTACGGTTATTTACATTATTTCAGACAGGCGTTCCGGTTCTACTTTGCTGGAAAATATGTTATCAAAATCGAATGAAACAGTTTCGGTTGGTGAACTTGCGATGCTGAAAGGTCATATTAAGAAAGAAGGGCCTGGAGAAATTTGGAACTGGAACTGCAGTTGCGGCAAGCCTGTTTTGCAATGCGATTTCTGGAGTAAAGTGCTTGCAAACATTTACGATGAAAATTTTGAAACCAAAATAACATGGCCTTATAAATCTTCAAAAGCTTTGTCTGCGGCTTTGCTTCCTTCCATCACCAAAAATAATTTGCTCAAATTCATTCACACAAAAAAAAATATTCAAACAACAAAAAAATTAGATGAAGTGTATGCAGCGATTGCAAATATTTCAAACAAAAAATTTATTGTTGATTCTTCAAAAGATCCAATGCAGGCGTTGGCAGTAAGTGAATGTAAAAATGTTGATGCGAAATTTATTTGGCTCTCAAGAGATTTGCGTGCAATTACTTACTCAAAACTAAAGCGATGGAAAGTAAACAAGCGTTCAGATAAAAAACCAATGGAAACTTTAACGGATAGTTTTTATTATAAAAGAATTTGTTCCGCAGTTTTAAAGATCATCGGTAATAAAAATACGATCAAAATAAATTATGAATCGCTGGCTGCTGATCCGCAGAAAGAGCTGGATAAGATCTGCAAAAAATTTGGTTTGCAGAATTATGCGGCGCCCGAATTTATGGAGTTATCAAACGATCATACAATTGCGGGAACGCCGGGAAGGTTTGAACGAAAGAAAATTGCGGCGGATGATAGCTGGAAAGATTTTTACAAACAAAACAAGTTGCTGAATGTGTTAGGCAAAGTATTTAATTCATTGTAATGAAAGCACCAAAACAAGATTTTTTTATTTTCACTGCTCCGCGAAGCGGCTCAACGGTTTTAACTCGAACGCTGGATCAACATCCTGAAATTTTTTGCGCAGGAGAATTGTTTCATCCTTCAAACAAAATTTATCACAACGAATGGCATTTTCCGTTTGTTGGTGAAAAAAAGAAGAAAGGTTTTTCGAGAAAATTATTTTCAGTTACCAATTATATTAAAGGATATTTTTCAGGTGTTAATCATATAAAAAAGTTTTATCGCACAAGGAATGAAAAAAAAGTACGCGGCTTTAAATTAATGATTGGCCACACAAAAGATTTTCCGACAGTTTGGAAATATTTGCGTGCAGAAAATTATAAGATCATTGTGCTGATTCGGCAAAATACTTTTCGCGAAGCATTGTCAAGCTTAAGAGCGAGAAAGATTGGCGTTTTTCATTCAGCAGAAAATTCAGCCTTAGCTGAAACAAAAGTACATGTTGATACAACATTGCTTAAAAAAAGAGTGGATGAACTGGAAGCGCTGAAACAAAATATTTTAAGGCTAAGTGAGGGTACTAACCGTATTATAATTACGTATGAAGAATTTGAAGATTGGCAAAACATGCTGAACAACGTTTTTAATTTCTTAGATGTTGAGAAAATTGAAATGCAGCCGGAACTAAGAAAAATAAGTTCAGCCAACTGGCGAGAAGGCGTTGAAAATTATAATGAAGTAGAAGAAACAATGAAAAAACAATATGCACATTTTTTAAAATAGCATAGCAGCATTGAATCTTCATTTTATTAGTAAGTACCACCAATGAATTGTTCTATGACGAAGTTTGTGATATTCACTTTACCACGCACCGGTTCTACATTATTAAGTAAATCACTTAATAAACACCCGGATATTTTTTGCGATGATGAGATATTCCATTTTAGCTTCAGAGATTACTTTAGTCCAAATCAATTTCGCTTTTTAAAACTGCCCTTCCTTCCTAAAAAAATAAATTATGTTGTTAATTATCCGGCAACTTATGTAAAGCTGAAACCGTTTCTTGATAAGTATTTCACCAATAAACCAAACGAAAATTTTAAGGCAAGAGGTTTTAAACTCATGTATTATCAAACTTTTTATACGCCGGGTTTAATATCTTATTTAAAGAAAAATAACGTGAAAGTTATTTTATTGCTGCGCGAAAACATTTTGCGGAATGCCTTAAGCGATTTGCGTGCACGCTCAACAGGAATTTATCACAACCAGGATGACAATGAAGAACAACGCTCAGGTTTATCCAAGCTAAATGTTGATACTAATGAATTGCAGCAAAAGATGAGCGCAATTGTGCGGCAAAATAAAAAGCTTACAAGTATTATAAGTGATATGGATCACATAAAAATTCGCTATGAAGATTTTGGTGATTGGGATAAAACGATGAACCGTATCGCTGCATTTTTAAATGTTTCAACAACATCAATAACAGCCGGCGCAAAAAAATTAAATCCCGATAATTTGCAGGATATGATTGCGAATTATGATGAAGTTGCAAGCTGGCTGAAACAAAATAATTACGCAGAGTTTGTTGTATAAAAAAAGCCGTTCTTTTTAGAACAGCTTTTTTATTAAATCAAATATTGGCTAAGCAGTTGCTTCTGCTTTTTTTGTTGCCCATTCAATTAAAATATCTGCAACTAACGGACGTGAGAATTCTGATGGCGGGCGCTGGCCATTTGCAAGCATCTCTCTTACTTTAGTTCCGCTTAAAGAAACAATATCAGGATCTTTTGGAGCAGTCTTGTTGCTTGCCATACTTTCAGTGTTGTTGCACCAGAAAGTATTTTCAAATTTCAGAATTTGCATGCCCATTTCTGGTCCAACTTTATCCATTATTTTTTGTGCATCATAAGTGCCGTAATAATTACCAACACCGGCATGGTCGCGGCCAATGATCATGTGTGTGCAACCATAATTTTTTCTTATCAATGTATGATTGATCGCTTCACGCGGGCCAGCATAACGCATCGCAGTTGGCAACACGCCTAACATAGTGTTATCAAGATTAAAATAGTTATTGATCAGCGCTTCGTAACATTTCATACGAACCGGTGCAGGAATGTCATCGCTTTTTGTTTCCCCAACAATTGGATGGATCATAGCGCCATCAACTATTTCCTGTGCGCATTTAATTAAGTACTCATGTGCGCGGTGAATAGGGTTTCTTGTTTGAAAAGCGACTATTGTTTTCCAACCGCGTTTTTCAAATTCTGCTCTTGTTTCTGTGGGGTCAAGAAAATATTTAGCATCGATATCTTCTTTACGTAGAGGTCGGTTAACCATTTCAAGCGGACCAGCAATATATTTATTACCACCACGTCTAATGGCTGCAACACCCGGATGTTTATCCTCAGTTGTTCCAAAACATTTTTGTGCAAAGTTGTCAAGATCCAATTCAAATTTTTCTTCAACAGTCATTACAGCAAGCACATTTCCTTCTTTATCTAACAAAGCTATTTCTTCGCCTTCGTTTATGTTATTGAATTGATCACCGGCAGGCAAAGGAATTGGAATTCCCCATGCAAGCCCGTTGGTTAATTTCATATTTTCAATAGCCGATTCGCAATCAGCTTTTCCCATAAAACCTGTTAGCGGACTGAAAGCGCCAATCGCAATCATTTCAACATCTGCACCGTAACGATCTTCAATAGTCAATTGAAAAAGATTTTTTGCTTTAGCTTCCAGTTCTTGTTTGCGGGCACCGGTTGCAATCCTGTTTACCAGTGCTCCGCCGTGTGGTTGGTTCATTTAAAATTTTTTATAGTGAATGGATAAATTATGCTTTCTCTATGTAGCCGTTTGCTTCAAGGTAATCTATCACTACCTGTGCACTTTCTTCTAAAGTTTGATTACCTGTGTCCACAGTTAATTCAGCATTTTCCGGCGCTTCATAAGGATCGCTGATACCTGTAAAATTTTTGATCTCACCTGCACGTGCTTTTTTGTATAAACCTTTAGTATCACGGCTTTCACAAACGTCAAGCGAAGCAGCAACATAGATTTCAATAAATTCACCATCTTTAACCAGTGCACGCACCATATCACGGTCAGCGATATAGGGAGAAACGAAAGCTGTAGAAACGATCGCACCTGCATCAACGAACAGTTTTGCAACTTCACCAATTCTGCGGATGTTTTCTTTGCGGGATTCTGCATCGAACCCGAGGCCTTTATTCAAACCCATACGAATGTTATCTCCGTCCAAAACATAAGTGTGGTAACCTCTTTCGAATAATTTTTCTTCTACTTTGTTAGCTAAGGTTGATTTACCTGCGCCGGAAAGTCCGGTGTACCAGAGTATAGCAGATTTATGACCGTTCATACGGTGGCGGTCTTCTTTAGTAATGGTGGCATTATGCCAAACGATGTTTTTTACAACTTCCATGCGCTTATATTTTTAAAATTTTGCGCGAATGTAACACTGTAGCGCCGATTTTCCTATTACAACGATAGAATTAAGCATTGATTAATGATACTTTAATAAGCATTATCAGTTTACAGCCGCTTTTGGTTTTACAAGAACTAATACGTGTAAAATTCAACCCCGGTTATATTTATACGTATATTTTATTTTAAATAAAAATTTCCACCACACCGAAACACTTTTATATTTGTCTTCAAACTAAAACTACATTTATGAGAATTAAAACCCAACACCTTGCAGCAGGTACATGCTTTGCCTTAATTTTTATTCAACTTATTTCATGTAAAAAAGACAATTCAGCAATTATTAATGCAAATAGCCCTGCAGTTAATAATGCTGTTGCAGATTCTTCCTTAACGAAGGGATTAGTTGCATGGTATACTTTTGATGGTGATGCTTTGGACCACAGCGGTCATCACAATAATGTAACTTTTAATTCAGCAAAGCCGACAAAGGGTAAATCAGGTCTTGCTAAAACGGCTTATGTGTTTGATGGTGCAGGCAGTTATATGGAAGTACCTGATGCTCCAACTTTAAATCCATTAAAAATTTCAATTTATGCTTTAATTAAACCAACGGATTTTTATGCGGGGCCTTGCCATGCAAATTATGTAATATCAAAAGAATATACTGATAATGACAATGGAAGGTATGTATTGGGCTTTGGTGATCAGGCATTTTATAATTATTCCGGCTGTTACGATTCTGTAGCTGCACATCATGAAAACTTTTTTGGGACTTATGGTGATGGTGCCGCAACTGCAAGCGGCGCTACAGATTTTGACCACTATATAAATGTAAAAAAATGGTATAGTGTTGTATATACTTTTGATGGGGTATACTCAAAATTATATGTGAATGGAACGCTTGTTAGTAAAGTTGTAAAGTATACTACGTTTACTCCAAATACAAACCCGCTCTATATTGGAAGAAATGAAGATCCCGGCAACCCATATTATTTCAAAGGCATTATTGATGAAATAAGAATTTATAAAAGAGTACTTAATGCTTCTGAAGTTTCAGAGTTATACAACACCAACTAAGAATTCAAACTTTATCTTTTGTAAAGCCGTTCTATTGAGCGGCTTTTCTTTTTTTTAATCTAACTGTAACAAATTATATTTATGTTATTTTATTTTATTATCAACAACACCTAAAATTATTATGAAAAAGAACTTCACTTTTAGCCATTTTTCATTTGCTGCATTTCTTTTAATGTGTTTGTTTACAACAACATCATGTAACAAGGATGGTGTTATTCAATCCCAGGCTCATGCAACTGTTGCTAACAATGTGCGTGCAAAAGATAATCTTGTTGCATGGTACACTTTTGATGGTGATATAAAAGATCATAGCGGTAATGGTAACGATGTAACTTTTAATAACGCTAAACCAACGGCAGGTAAAGGCGGAACATCTAATACTGCATACCTTTTTAACGGAACAAGTAACTATATGAGTGTTCCGAATTCTGCTTCTTTAAATCCATCAAGCGGCATTACAATTATTGCCGTAATACAGCCGCTTGGATTTTATCAAGGCGAATGTCATTCAAACCGCGTAGTTTCTAAAGGTGCGGATGATAATGACAATGGCAGGTATAACCTTGGATATGATGATCAACCATATTGGCAATACCAGGGATGTGATGCACAGGTTAAAGAAAATAAAGAAAGTTTTTATGCTTCTTATGGTGATGGGCATGGTTCAGCAGCAGGTGTAACTGACCTTGCAATACATGTTAAACAAGGTAAATGGTACACACTTGCTTATACCTTTGACGGTAAACGTTCAACTTTCTATGTAAATGGAATGGCGCAGGCTTCAAGTGTAAAATCAACCAGTTTTACGCCTGATAATAATCCTCTTTTAATTGGTAAAAATCAAGATCCAAATTTTCCATATTATCTTAATGGAATTATTGATGACATAAAAATTTACGATACTGCGCTTTCTCAACAAAAAATCCAAAGCTTGAATCAATAAAATTTTTAAAAGGAATTTTTTATAAAGACTGTTTCATTCCAAACAGTCTTTTTTATTTAATAATATTGCAACTAAAACTTTTGTGTCGAGTTTGAAATCTTTATACCAACCATTTGCAAAATTGCTTGCCGGCAAAAAATTACATTTGTCAAAATCTTTAGAATTCAATACATCTTTTAAACAAGAGCTTGCACATAATTTAGATTTTGTTCGTTATACAACTTTGGAACTTTGCGCTAATGAAATAAAAAGAAATAATGTACCCGGTAACCTTGCTGAGTTAGGTGTATATAAGGGCGATTTTGCAAAACGTGTGAATCAATTATTTCCAGATAAAAAACTATATCTGTTTGATACATTCGAAGGCTTTGATGAAAAAGATGTTTCAACTGAAAAGCGAAGTAATTTTTCAAGTGGCGAACAGGATTTTTCTGATACAAGTGTTGAACTTGTTTTAAATAAAATGAAGTATCGTAATAATTGCATTGTGAAAAAAGGATTTTTCCCCGACTCGGCAGTTGGGGTTGAAGATAAATTTTGCTTTGTAAGTATTGATGCAGATTTATATGAACCAATTTTAGCCGGGCTTAAATTTTTCTATCCCAAGCTTGAACCTAAAGGCTACATATTTGTGCACGATTTCAATAACGATTTGTACAAGGGCGCTAAAAAAGCGGTGCTTGAATTTTGTGTAGCAACTAACATTAATTATCTCCCAATTCCTGATAGCGGCGGTACAGCAATAATAACAAAATAGATAACCTTATTATCGTAATTTCGGTCTCTTTTTTATGGCCGAACAACAAATTACTCCCGAAACACAAGCAGACGAATCCATCGAAGTTTACGGTGCCCGAGCCCACAACCTGAAAAACATTGATATCA
This sequence comes from Parafilimonas sp., assembly GCA_019247895.1. Lineage (GTDB taxonomy): Bacteria > Bacteroidota > Bacteroidia > Chitinophagales > Chitinophagaceae > Parafilimonas. Next base: position 15,567 of record JAFBAF010000059.1, read on the forward strand.
ATATTCCGAAAAATAAATTGGTTGTTATAACAGGCATCAGCGGCAGCGGAAAATCTTCGCTGGCTTTTGATACAATTTATGCAGAAGGCCAGCGCCGTTACATGGAAACATTCGGTGCTTATGCCAGGCAATTTATTGGTGAAATGGAACGGCCTGACGTTGATAAAATAACCGGTCTTTCGCCAGTAATTTCTATCGAACAAAAAACTACAAATAAAAATCCCCGTTCAACGGTTGGAACAGTAACTGAGATATATGATTTTATGCGCCTTATGTATGCACGCATTGGCGAAGCATATAGTTATAACACCGGCAACAAAATGGTGAAGTGGAGCGAGGAAGAAATAGTGAACAACATCTTTCAAAGATTTGAAAACAAAAAAATTTCTTTGTTGGCGCCATTGGTGCGTGGAAGAAAAGGTCATTACCGTGAATTGTTTGAAGACATAAGAAAGAAAGGTTTTGTAAAGGTTCGTGTTGATGGTGAGATAAAAGATCTTACACCAAAGATGCAGGTTGACCGTTACAAAATTCATGATATTGAAGTGGTGGTTGACAGGTTGAAAGTTGATGATAGTTTCAGAACAAGATTAAGCCAAAGCGTGCAGCAAGCATTGAAGATGGGAAAAGATTTGATGTTTGTACATATAGAAGCCTCCCCAAACCCATCTGAAGGAGGGGCTTTAGGAACTTTAAAACAGAAAACTTTAAAATTATCTGAAACGGGTTCAACAATCTCCTTTGGAGGAGATTCAGAGGAGGCTGTGGCTTCATACAGCAAGCAGTTAATGTGTACTGATACCGGTATTTCTTATGAAGAGCCTTCTCCAAATTCTTTTTCATTCAATTCTCCGTATGGTGCTTGTGCAACCTGCAAAGGGCTTGGCACTGTGTTTACAATTGATATTGATTTGGTGTTGCCTGACAGAACCAAATCGGTTCGTGAAGGTGCTATTACACCTTTGGGCGAAGAGCGCGATGCAAGTGTGTTTCAACAGGCAGAAACATTTGCAAGAAAGAATAAAATTAAACTTGATGTTCCAATAAATAAATTGCCAGAAGAGCATTTGAATTTGTTGTTGTATGGCGATAAAAATATTAACCCTACGCTTGAAGTAAATGTTGATGATGAAACGGTGCCGAATGAATTCACCGGAACTTATGAAGGTATTATTCCGATGTTAAAAAGATGGTTCTCATCTTCATACAGCACAGAAACGTTGCGTGATTGGGTTCAGAAATACATGACGCTTAAAACCTGTGCAACCTGTAATGGTGCACGTTTAAAAAAAGAAAGTCTTTGGTTTTTGGTTGATAATAAAAACATATCGCAATTAAGCGAAATGAACCTGGATAAACTGTATGCATGGATGGATGGAATTGAATTACGGTTAAGCAATAAACAACGCACAATTGCAAAAGATGTGATCAAAGAAATTCGTGAACGCTTAACTTTTTTATTAGATGTTGGTTTAACATACCTCACATTAAACCGTGCATCAAAAACATTAAGCGGCGGCGAAAGCCAGCGTATAAGATTAGCAACACAAATCGGTTCGCAGCTTCAAGGCATCACTTATATTTTAGATGAACCTTCTATCGGTTTGCATCAAAGAGATAATCACCGTTTGATATCTGCATTGCAAAACCTGCGGGATATTGGCAACAGTGTTCTGGTTGTTGAACACGATAAAGATATTATGCTCGCTGCCGATCATTTAATAGATATCGGCCCGAAAGCAGGTTATCATGGTGGTAGAATTGTAGCAGAAGGTGATCCGAAACAAATGCTTAAACTGAACACGCTAACTGCTGGTTACCTAAACGGCATTCATACAATCGCAGTTCCAAAAGAACGCAGAAAGGGCAACGGGAAAAAGTTAATATTGAAAGGCGCAAAAGGTAATAATCTTAAAAATGTGGATGCAGAATTTCCTTTGGGGAAATTTATTGTTGTAACAGGCGTAAGCGGCAGCGGTAAATCAACATTAATCAATGAAACTTTATATCCTTTACTTTCAAAACACTGTTACGATTCAAAGGGCGCTCCGCTTGAATATAAAAGCATAAAAGGGTTGGAAAATATTGATAAAGTAATTGAGATCGATCAATCGCCGATTGGCAGAACGCCAAGAAGTAATCCTGCAACCTACTGCGGTTTCTTCACTGATATAAGAACCTTATTTGCATCTGTGCCCGAAGCAAAAATCCGTGGTTATAATGCGGGACGATTTTCATTCAATGTAAAAAGTGGGCGTTGTGATGTTTGTGAAGGTGGCGGCATGCGTGTAATTGAAATGAATTTTTTACCGGACGTTTATGTGCCTTGCGAAAAATGTAATGGTAAAAGATATAACCGGGAAACACTCGAGATTCGGTATAAAGGAAAATCAATATCAGATGTGTTAAACATGACGGTGGAAGAAGCCGTTGAATTTTTTCAATCAGTTCCTTATATCTACAGAAAAATAAAAGTGCTGGAAGAAGTTGGGCTTGGTTATATAACACTTGGACAAAGTGCTGTTACTTTAAGCGGCGGTGAAGCACAGCGTGTGAAACTTTCAACTGAATTAGGTAAACGCGATACAGGCAAAACATTTTATATTTTGGATGAACCAACAACAGGTTTACATTTTGAAGATATTCAACATTTGCTTGACGTTTTGAATAAGCTGGTCGATCGTGGCAATACGGTTTTGGTAATTGAACATAACCTTGATGTGATAAAAGTTGCGGATCATGTTATTGATCTCGGGCCTGAAGGTGGTGACGGCGGCGGCAGAATTTTATTTGAAGGAGCACCTGAAGAACTAATTAAAAATAAGGAAAGCCACACAGCAAAATTTTTAAAAGCAGAACTGAATTGATTGCACGAAAAGGCGCAAAGCTTATAATAAAAGGCGTTGCATCTTAGGGCTACTTATTTGTTTTGCGTAAAAACTAAAAAAGCCCCGCAAAAATGCGAGGCTTCATTTTCTCATGTTAGACTAATTACTTTGCGCCTTCTACTAAAACAGTTGTTTTATTGTCAAGCACTTCAACGAAACCACTGTCTATTGTATAATTTTCAAAATCTGTTTTTGTTTTCAGCACTTTAATATTGCCTTTGCCTAAAGCGGCAATTAAAGGTGCATGTTTATCCAAAACTTCAAATGAACCTGCAATGCCCGGCAACTGGATGCCGTAAACATCACCGCTATATAATTTTGTTTCAGGTGTTAATATTTCTAATGTCATAATTCGACAATTTGTTAATTCGGCAATTCGACAATAGAGATCATTTACTAATTGTCAAATTATCGAATTGGTTAATTACCCCTTCGCCTGTTCAATTAATTTCTTTCCTTTTTCAATTGCATCTTCAATAGTTCCAACAAGATTGAAAGCTGCTTCAGGATATTCATCTACTTCACCATCCATGATCATGTTAAAACCGCGAATGGTATCTTCAATGCTTACAAATACACCTTTTAAACCTGTAAACGCTTCGGCTACGTGAAATGGTTGTGATAAGAAACGTTGTACACGGCGTGCTCTTGATACAACTAATTTATCTTCTTCACTCAATTCGTCCATACCAAGAATTGCAATAATATCCTGTAATTCTTTATAGCGCTGTAAGATTAATTTTACGCGATTCGCAGTGTTGTAATGCTGATCCCCAACAATTGTTGGTGTAAGAATTCTTGAAGTTGAATCCAATGGATCAACTGCAGGATAAATTCCTAAGTCAGCAATTTTACGGCTTAATACGGTTGTTGCATCAAGGTGAGCAAAGGTTGTTGCAGGAGCAGGATCGGTCAAATCATCCGCAGGAACGTAAACTGCCTGCACAGATGTGATTGAACCGTTTCTTGTAGAAGTAATTCTTTCCTGCATCAAACCCATTTCAGTTGCTAATGTAGGCTGATAACCTACCGCCGAAGGCATACGGCCTAACAACGCAGATACTTCAGAACCGGCCTGTGTAAAACGGAATATATTATCAACGAAAAATAAAATGTCTCTTCCTTTTCCGGTGCCATCACCATCACGGAAATATTCTGCAACAGTTAAACCGCTTAATGCAACTCTTGCACGAGCACCGGGAGGTTCATTCATCTGGCCAAATACGAAAGTTGCACGGGAATCTTTCAAACCATCCATATCTACCTTGCTCAAATCCCATCCACCTTCTTCCATGCTATGCTTGAAGTTGTCACCGTATTTCATAATGCCTGCTTCAATCATTTCACGCAACAGATCATTTCCTTCACGTGTTCTTTCACCCACACCTGCAAACACTGATAAACCACCATAACCTTTTGCAATATTGTTGATCAATTCCTGGATCAATACAGTTTTACCAACACCAGCACCGCCGAATAAACCAATCTTACCACCTTTTGCATAAGGTTCGATAAGATCGATAACTTTAATACCGGTAAATAAAACTTCAGTTGCTGTAGAAAGATTTTCAAAGGCAGGAGGTAAAGCATGAATAGCACGACCGCCGGCTTTATCAACAGGAGGCAAACCATCAATAGCATCGCCGGTTACATTAAAAAGACGGCCATGAATTGCTTCGCCGGTGGGCATTGAAATAGCAAGACCGGTATCTACCACTTCTGTGCCGCGAACCAAACCTTCGGTGGCATCCATTGCAATGCAGCGTACGCTGTCTTCACCAAGATGTTGTTCTACTTCAAGCACCAGTTTATCGCCGTTTGGTCTTTTTAATTCCAATGCATTATAAATTTCCGGTAAAGAGCCGTCGGGAAAATAAACGTCAACCACGGCGCCAATTACCTGTTTTACCTTACCTGTAGCCATAAAAAAATATATATTTAGCTTTTTTGAATTTTGCGCAAATGTAAGGTTATAGTGCAAGAAAATAAACAATAAGGCAGATTTTGTTTCGTATAAAATTATAAATTTGTACGAAATGCAATCATGCAGGAAAAACTTACAATATTAATTTCAGCTGAGCATAAAAAGTTCATTAAACAATATGCAAAACGTCAAAATAAAAGTGTTTCAAGATTTATTGATGATTTGCTTTCATCTGTAAAAAGACAAACTGCTTTACCTGCATCAAAAGATGAATGGATTGAAAAAACTGCGGGCACATACAATACCGGGGAAAAAGATATTTTAAAAGAATTATTTAAAGGAATTTCCGGTGACTAAAATTTTTATTGATGCGAATGTTGTAATCGATTATCTCGACAGGTCGTCAAAGGATCATGGTTCTGCTGTTGACTGCATTCGGATTATCCGAAAACACTTCAACAAACCGGTTGTTTCGCCTGCAACATTTATTATTACAAATTTTGTATTAGGAAAATTTGTAAAAAATAAAGACTGGCATAAAAAGCAAATGCAGCTCACTTTTGCTGCATTTGAGATTACATCAATTGAACCTTATTTCATTAACGCGATTTTTGAAACGCACTTTACCGATTTAGAAGATGGCCTGCAATATCAATGTGCTTTGAATGCAAAGGCAGAAATAATAATTACAAAAGACCTTTCTGATTTTTTTGATTCAAAAATTCCTGTAATTCATCCGCATGATTTTGTTTCAAGATACTATGATATAACAAGGTGAGATTACAATGTTGCCATATCAATCACAAACCTGTATTTCACATCGCCTTTTAACATGCGTTCATACGCTTCATTAATATACTTTATATCGATGACTTCCACATCTGAAACGATATTATTCTCAGCGCAATAATCAAGCATTTCCTGTGTTTCAGGGATGCCGCCAATTAAAGAACCACCCAGGCTTCTTCTGCCCATAATTAAATTAAATGCAGGAATTTGTGCCGGCGTTGGAGGGGCACCTACACAAACCATCGTTCCGCTTGTGGCAAGCATGTTCAAATACATATTGTAATCATGTTCGGCTGAAACGGTATCAAGAATAAAGTCAAAATAACCATTCACTTTTTTTACCTGAGTCTCATCCTTTGTTAGGACGAAATTATGCGCACCTAATCTTTTTGCATCCGCCTCTTTTGATGGTGAATGACTAAGCATGGTAACTTCTGCGCCGAAAGACGCAGCGAGTTTTACGCCCATGTGGCCCAAACCACCCAAGCCAAGTATGCCTACTTTTTGGCCCTTGCCAACGTTCCAATGACGAAGTGGAGAATAAGTTGTAATGCCTGCGCAAAGCAATGGCGCAACGCCTTCTAAAGGTTGCTTGTCTGAAATATTCAATACAAAATCTTCTGTAACTACAATTTGTTTACTGTAGCCGCCATATGTAACGCCGCCGCTATATTTGTCTTTACCGTTATAGGTTCCTACCATTCCGTTCAAACAATATTGCTCAAGGCCTTCTTTGCAATTAGCGCATTCACGGCAGCTGTCAACCATACAACCAACTGCTGCAAGATCGCCTGCTTTAAAACGTTTTACATGATTGCCAACCTTTGTAACACGACCAACAATTTCATGTCCCGGAACTGCGGGATAAACAGTTCCACCCCATTCATTGCGAACTGTATGCAAATCGCTGTGACAAACGCCGCAGTATAAAATATCTATTTCAACATCATGAGGTGTTGGTTCTCTTCTGTCTAAATTCCATGGCGCTAATGGTGTTGTTGCACTTTGCGCCGCATAAGCTTTTGTTGCTGCCATAACTTAATTTTTGTTGAGTAAAAAAGTAAAATAATAAATAATTGCTTTTTTCAGAAATGAATATTAAAGAAAAATATTACAGGTTATAAAACTCAATTGCATTGTTACTAAAAATATCTTTCTGTTCGTTAATTGAAAATGAAGAAAAATAATCTTTCACTATTTGCAACACATTTTTATAAGAAGCTGCAACCAAACAAACCGGCCAATCAGAACCAAACATAATCTTCTTTGTGCCGAATGTTTCAGTTACAACATCCAGATATGGTTTAAATGTTTGCAGTGAATGATCATTCCAATCCGCCTCAGTAACCATGCCTGAAATTTTGCAATACACGTTTTGGCAGATTTTAAATGCTTCCATATCTTTTTTCCATTGCTCAGTATCTCCAAATTTTATATAAGGTTTTGCAAGATGATCTATAATAAATTTTTGATTTGGAAAACGTACTGCAAGTGCTAACGCATACACTAATTGGTCAGGATAAATTAAAATATCGTATGTGAAGTTGTACTTGCTTAAACAACCAATACCATTCTTAAAAACAGGTGTTAACATTAAAGCACGGTCTTTCGCGCCTTGCAAAATATGCCTGAATCCTTTTATTTTTTTATATTGACTCCAATACGAAAGTTTGTCTTCAATATCATCCGCCATTAAATCAACCCAACCAACAATACCTTTTATAAAATCAAATTGATTTGCAAGATTCAAAAAGAAATTATTTTCTTCTTCAGTTTGATTTACCTGCACGGCAACGCAACCTTCAATATTATTTTCTTTATAAATCGATTGCAATTCACCAGGCAAAAAATCTTTTTGTATAACAGACATATCATCTGTTATCCAATCAAAGTCTTTATTATTATATTTCCAGAAATGCTGGTGAGAATCGATGATCTTCATGAGCATTCAAAATTGAAGCCTGTTTTACTTTTTAATTTTGACTTTTGATTTATCACTCGCTTATCTCCGTTTTATGCGCTTTGTGTTTGCTTGATATAAAAGAATACATAGCCGGAATTACAAACAACGTTAATACCAGCGAAAATAAAATTCCGCCAACAACAACAATACCAAGCGGAATGCGGCTCGTTGATGATGCACCTAAACTTAATGCAATTGGTAACGCGCCTAAAGATGTTGCAAGGCTTGTCATTAATATTGGGCGCAAACGCTGGTTCGCTGCTTCCAGTACAGCTTCACGTTTATTCATTCCCTGTTCACGTTTTTGATTGGCAAATTCAACAATTAAAATTCCATTCTTTGTTACTAATCCAATCAGCATTATCATTCCAATTTCAGAAAATATATTTAATGTTTGGCCAAAAATCCACAAGCTTAATAATGCACCTGCCAATGCCAAAGGCACCGTAAACATGATGGTGAAAGGATCAAGAAAACTTTCAAATTGCGCTGCAAGAATTAAATAGATTAACAGCAAAGCCAATGTGAACGCAAAACCAATATTGGATGAACTTTCTGCATAATCTCTCGAAGGCCCGCTTAATGCTGTTTGAAAGCTTTCATCCAACGTTTTGTTGGCAATTGCCTGCATGGCTTTTATACCATCGCCAATTGTTTTTCCTTCTGCGAGTGAAGCAGAAATGGTTGCTGCTTTATAACGATTGAAATGGTACAATGTAGTTGGGCTGCTGCTTTCAACCAAATGCACAACTGCACTCAACGGAATATTTTGCCCGCTTGCATTGTGCACATATAAACGGGAAATATCTGCCGGCTCGCTTCTGTCAGTATGCGCAACCTGTGCAATCACTTCATACTGATCGCTGCCCATGATAAAGTAAGCAAGCCTGCCACCGCTGAAAGCAGCTTGTATGGCAGCCACAACATCTTCTGTAGTAAGACCAAGATCTTTTACTTTCATCCTGTCAACAGATAATTGTATTTCGGGGCGATTAAATTTCAGGTTTGCATCTACACTTGAGCTAACGAAAGTAGGGTCTTGCCTTGCAGCATCTAAAAAGCTTGGAACCGCTTGTTTCAACTTGTCAAAATCCATATTTTCCAAAACAAATTGAACGGGCTGACCGCCACGTGAGCCCGAACCTACCGCTATGGTTTGTTCTTGTGTTGCAACGATTCTTGCATTATTAAAACGGTTTAGTTTTTTTTGCAGATCATTTGCAATTTGGTCTTGCGATCTGTTTCTGTCTTGAGGCGCGGTTAAACCAATTCTTGGTTGCGATTGATTCGTATTTCCGGCGGGTGTTCTTGCAAAAACAAAATCACGTTCAGGTACAGAATCATATAAATAATCCGTTATCTGGTCAGTTATTTTTTGCATGTATGGATAACTGGTTCCTTCGGGCGCAGTAACATTAAAACGTATGGTGCTGTGATCTTCCATTGGTGCAATTTCACTTTGCAAACCTGACATCATCAGCCATATAATTACAAAACAAACAGCAACTACAATAAAAGCCATCCAGCGAACTTTCATAAAACGTTCGAGCAATTTCCTGTATCCATTTTCTATGCCTTTAAAAAAAGGTTCGGTGCGCTCGTAGAATTTTCCGTGGCCGGCTTTTTTTCCTGTTAAGTAAACATTTAAAACAGGTGTAATAGTTAAGGAGACAAATGCAGAAATCAAAACAGCGCAGGCAAGTGTTACTCCAAATTCGCGAAACAATCTTCCTATAAAACCTTCCAGAAAAATTACCGGAAGAAACACAACTGCTAACGTTATGGATGTGGAAACTACTGCAAAAAATATTTCCCTGCTTCCTTCCATTGCGGCTTTGCGAATTGGTAAACCACTTTCTAATTTTCTGAAAATATTTTCTGTAACAACAATACCATCATCCACCACTAATCCTGTTGCGAGTACAATGCCAAGCAGCGTTAATACATTAATTGTAAAGCCGGCGATATACATAATAAAGAAAGTGGAGATAAGAGAAATGGGAATATCAATTAAAGGACGAAGTGCAATTAACCAATTGCGGAAGAAAATAAATATTACAAGCACAACAAGTATGAACGCGATAATGAGTGTTTCTTTTACTTCAGCAAGTGAGTTGCGAATATTGATGGTGTTATCAATTAATACTTTTAACTGTATATCACTTTTATTAGATTTTTGAATGTCTGCAAGGCGTTTGTAAAATTCATTTGCTATTTCAATATTGTTAGCACCTGGTTGCGGAACAACATATAAACCTACTGCGTTTACACCATTATATTTCCAGCTTTGCTCATATTCTTCTGCGCCTAATTCAACATTGGCAACATCACCTAACCTTACAATGCCTGAACTATCTTCACGAATAATTAAATCACGGAATTGTTGCTCTGTTGTTAACCGGCCAACTGTTCTTATAGTTAATTCTGTATTGCTGCCATAAATTTTTCCCGGAGGCAAATCAATGTTTTCGCTATTCAATGCATCACGCAGATCTGTAAATGAAACATTATAGGTATTCATTTTATCAGGATCGAGCCAAAGCCGCATGGCATAACGCTTTTCGCCAAACAAACCCACAGAGCTTACGCCATTTATAGTTTGAAATTGTTGCTGCAAAACATTCTCACCATAATCACTTAATTCAAGCAAACTTTTAGTAGGGCTTTGCAATGCAAGAATTAAAATTGGATCTGCATTGGCGTCAGCCTTTGAAACTACTGGCGGCGCATCAATATCCTGTGGCAGGCTGCGTGCAGCCTGGCTTACTTTATCCCGCACGTCACTGGCGGCGGCTTCAAGGTCAACACCTAAATTGAATTCAACAGTTATGTTACTGCTGCCTAAAGAACTTGAAGAAGTAAGTGTTCTTATCCCTGGAATGCCATTGATCTGTTTTTCAAGCGGCTCGGTAATCTGGCTTTCAACAATATCAGCGTTGGCGCCGGTATAAGATGTTCTCACATTTACTATAGCAGGATCGATAGCCGGGTAATCACGAACGGCTAAAAAAGTAAAACCCGTTACACCAAATACGATGATCATAATATTCATCACCGTAGCAAACACAGGACGCTTAAGTGAGAGTTCAGAAATATTCATTCAGTCAACGGTTAACAGTTAACGGTAACAGTTAACTGTATGGCAAATCTATTTATGCAAAGCTTAATATCTTTCAAAAAGAATGCTATAAATATTTTATGATACGTTGTAATGGAACGTTGGTGCCATTTAACGCTATGCCAAGAAGTTCACCTGCCGGTAACCCAAAATTTATCTTTTATATTTGCAGCTTAAAAATTAATAATGAAGGCAAAATATTTTTTTCTTATTGTGATGACTTTTTGCT
>JAFBAF010000120.1 GCA_019247895.1 Parafilimonas sp.
TTTACCATTAGTTAATTTAGATGCATCGTTTGTTGTTACACGCTGAATAAGATCTAATGCATTTTCACCTTTCAAAACAAATTCTCCCATGTGGCTTACATCAAATACACCGGCATTGTTACGAACAGCAGCGTGCTCATCATTAATTCCTGTATAACTGATAGGCATATTATAACCAGCAAATTCGGCCATCCTTGCCCCAAGTGCAATGTGTTTTTGTGTAAAAGGCGTATTCTTCATGCAAGCATTTTTATAAAGACAAAAATAAAGCTTGAACAATGTTCAAGCTTATAAATTATATTAATAGATGTTTTAGTTTCCGTATTCGCTCAAAAATTTTATGCGCATTATTTTAAGTTGTTCCCAGTTATATCCGCTGCCCGATAATTCTTCCTGAGCAACTTGCAAAGATGAGTCCTCGCAATTTTTAAAGTAATCAATTATTTCATCTTTATCATCATCATCTAAATTCATATCATCAATAGCATAATCAAGATTCAGCTTTGTTCCGCTTGCAACAATTGTTTCCATTTCTTCAAGTAATCCATCTAAACGCAAATCTTTATTTCTGGCAATGGTTGATAAAGGAATTTTTTTATCTATGTTTTGGATGATATAAATTTTATTGCTGCCTTTGTTTGCTACCGATCGCATTACAAAATCATCTGGTTTTTCAACATTATTTTCTTCAACATATCTTGCTATGAGATCAACAAACGGCCTCCCGAATTTTAATGCCTTTCCTTTACTTACACCCTGGCATTTCTCCAGTTCAGCCAGAGTTGTGGGATACATCGTTGCCATATCCTGCAATGATGATTCAAGAAATAATACAAATGGCGGAAGCTTTTTCTTTTTGCCTTCCTGCTGCCGAAGTTCTTTCAGCATTTCAAACAATTTTTCATCTGCTGCGGCGCCTGCATTGCTGCCTTCGCCTTCATCGTCATCTTCGTTTGCTTCCTCAAATAAATTATTTAAAACTATTTTAAATGAAGCGGGCTTCTTCATGAACTTTACGCCGGCTTCAGTAAATTTCAATAAGCCATATTCTTCAATATCTTTTCTGATAATATTGCCCAACAACATTTGTCTTATTAAACTATTCCAGAAATGTTCGTCTTTATCCTTTCCAATTCCAAACTCAGGAATGCCTTCATGGCGGAACATGCCTGTTTGCGGCGTGAGTTTTCCAACCAAAATTGTAACAACGTATTCTGCAGGAAACTTTTCGTCAAGTGCTTTGATTACTTTAAGCGCTTTTACAACTTCATCTTTTGTTTCTATTTTTTCTTTTGGATGTAAACAGTTATCGCAGTTGCCACAATTTTCTTCTTTTCTTTCTTCACCAAAATAATGCAGTAGAATTTTTCTTCTGCACACAGAACTTTCTGCGTAAGCAACAGATTCATTAATCAACTGCGCGCCAACTTCACGCTCACTCAGTGGTTTATCACGCATTAAATGTTCAAGCTTGCTCACATCTTTATGCGAATAATACAAAACACATTTTCCTTCCAGTCCATCACGGCCTGCACGGCCTGTTTCCTGGTAATAATTTTCAATTGATTTTGGTATGTTGAAATGAATAACAAAGCGAATATCAGGTTTATCAATACCCATTCCAAATGCAATGGTTGCAACTATAACCTGTACATCTTCATTCAAAAAAAGATCTTGCCTTTCCGCTCTTAATTTTGAATCGAGTCCGGCGTGGTAAGCAACAGCCTTTATGTTATTTGCCACTAAAATTTCTGCCAGCTCTTCTGTTGTTTTACGGTTAAGCGTATATATAATCCCGCTTTTTCCAGCCATGTTGGTTATAAACCGAACCAACGCTTTTACCGTTTGATCTTTTTTGATCTTTGGCTGTATTTCGTAATAAAGATTGGGGCGATTAAAAGAAGAGATAAAAATATTTGGATTGCGAAGCCCGAGATTTTTTACAATATCACTTTGCACTTTTGGCGTTGCCGTTGCGGTTAATGCAACAACAGGAATGTGCTCATCAATGATATCCATCATCTCACGCAACCTTCTGTATTCAGGTCTGAAATCGTGACCCCATTCTGAAATACAATGCGCTTCATCAACTGCAAAAAAAGATATTGTCAGATCACGGAAAAAATCGAGATTTTCTTGTTTGGTTAATGTTTCAGGAGCAACATATAACAATTTTGTTTTGCCTGTTACAAGATCATCTTTTACTTCTTTGATCTGTCCCTTATTTAAAGAAGAATTTAAAAAATGAGCAACCGTATCGTTCTCGTTATAGCCGCGTACAAGATCAACCTGGTTCTTCATCAAAGCAATCAACGGACTTACAATTATCGCACAACCTTCCTGCATTAAAGCCGGTAATTGATAGCACAAACTTTTTCCGCCGCCGGTTGGCATAATCACAAACGTATCTCTGCCACTCAGCAAACTATGAATAGCTTCTTCTTGCCTCGCTTTAAATTGTTCAAACCCGAAATGTTCGTGCAGTGCTGAATAAATATCAGGAGTGCTGCCTGATTTTTGTTTTGTTGTTTTTGCTGGTTTTTTTACCGCAATTTTTTTTTCAGTTAGATTCTCTATAGAATCCTTTGCAATTTTTTTTGCCATTTTTCACAAATTTCCGCCGCTCTAAAAAGGAGCCGTAAATAATCTCTTAAGGTAATAACTCCATTTTGATTTATCAAAAATATGACTCAAATATCTGTGCGCAGTAAAATGAGTTTTTTTCCGTGGTTCAAACAAAAATAAGTTATAAAAACTTTTTGCAGATTCTTATTTCGTTAAAGTTCCTTAAGCTTTACTCATAAAACAACATATTACATTTGTAAAAATGAAAACAGGAATACAACAATCTGCTGTCTATACAATTGAACAGGAAGCAACTGCTGTTTCTAATTTAAAAAAATTTATTGATGATGATTTTGAAAGCGCCGTTGATTTAATTCATCGGTCAAAAGGCAGAGTAGTTATCACCGGCATTGGTAAAAGCGCAATTGTGGCACAAAAAATTGTTGCCACATTGAATTCTACAGGAACGGCTTCATTGTTTATGCATGCAGCAGATGCAATTCATGGCGATATGGGCATGATACAAAAAGATGATATAGTAATTGTGTTAAGCAAAAGCGGTGAAAGCGATGAGATTAAAGTATTAGTTCCGCTTATAAAACATGCAGGAAATAATATAATTGCTATTGCAGGAAATATACATTCATTTCTCGCAAAAAATGCCGATATATTTTTAAACACAACAGTAAGCCAGGAAGCATGCCCAAATAATCTTGCGCCAACAAGCAGTACAACAGCACAAATGGTTATGGGTGATGCATTAGCAGTTTGCTTAATGCAATTAAACGGGTTTGATAGTAATGATTTTGCAAAATTTCATCCGGGCGGCAATTTAGGTAAGCGACTATATTTACGCGTTGATGATATTTATAAATCAAACCAGCAACCATCAGTTAAAACAAATACCTTGTTTAAAGATGTGATTGTTGAAATATCAAAAGGAAGATTGGGAGCAACAGTTGTATTAGATAATAAAAAAATACAGGGGATTATTACTGATGGCGACATCAGGAGATTACTTGAGAAAACAGATAATATAAAAGATTTGACTGCCGGTGATATTGGTATTTCTGATCCAAAAACAATAATAAACACCGCGTTAGCAGTAGAAGCACTGGAAAAAATGAATGCTTTTAATATTAACCAACTGGTAGTGGTTGATGAAACTAATTGCTATCTCGGTTTTATACATTTGCATGATCTTATCAGGGAAGGAATAATTTAAATATCTTGCTGCGTTTATGAATAAACATTTTTATGTTGCCATTCTTGCGGGTGGATTAGGAACGAGGTTTTGGCCAAAAAGCCGCGCTTCATTTCCAAAACAATTTTTAGATATTCTTGGTACAGGTGAAACTTTAATCCAGGCTGCATATAAGCGATATGCTTCTTTTATGCTGCCCGAAAACATTTATATAGTAACATCTGATGAATATGTGGAAATAGTCAAGGACCAATTGCCTTCAATTAACTATAATAATATTCTGGCTGAACCAAGCCGAAAAAATACAGCGCCATGTGTAGCTTATATGGCAATGAAATTATTACAAACAGATCCTGAAGCCGCTTTCGTTGTTGCTCCAAGCGATCACATTGTTACAGATATTGAAACATTCAAACAACTTAGCCTTAAAGGTTTGAATTTTGCAAAAGATAATGATGCATTTGTTACACTTGGAATTCAGCCGACATATCCAAATACAGGTTACGGTTACATTCAATATGATACTAATTCATCAAAAGATGATAATGTTTTTGAAGTAAAAACCTTTACTGAAAAACCGGATATTGAATTAGCAAAAACTTTTTTAGCAAGCGGTGATTTTTTATGGAATGCCGGCATTTTTATGTGGAAAGCATCAGGTGTACTACAGGCGTTTGAATCCTTTCAACCCGAAATGTTTGAATTATTTGCATCAGAAAAAAATAATTTTAATACTGCTGAAGAAAAATATGCGTTGGAACGCATTTATCCTTTATGCGTAAGCATTTCCATTGATTATGCCATTATGGAAAAAGCGGAAAATGTTTTTGTTATTCCCGCAGATTTTGGATGGAGTGATTTAGGTACATGGAACAGTGCTTATGCTAATCTTAATCCCGACGCCAGGGGAAATGCGATCACCTCAGAAAACGTAATAGCGTTTGAAACAATTAATTCCATGATTTCTGCACCTGAAGAAAAATTACTGGTTATACAAGGACTTGAGGATTTTATTGTAGTAGATACGGAAGATGTTTTGCTGATTTGCAAAAAAGAAAAAGAGCAACAGGTAAAAGAATTTTTAGCTGAGGTTAAAAAAAAGAAAGGCGATAAATATTTATAATTTTATCCACCCAAACCTGCAGCCCTGCTAATATCGAGCATTCTTTGAATGGGCTTCAATGCAGCAGCTCTTGTAGCTTCATCCATTAAAATTTCCGGCTGCTCATATTCCATGCATAAATACAATTTTTCTAATGTATTTAACTTCATGTGCGGACAATAGTTACAAGCGCACATATTATCAGGCGGTGCGGGAATGAATGTTTTTAACGGTGCATCTTTCTGCATTTGATGAAGAATGCCTGTTTCTGTTGCAACAATAAATTCGTTTGATGCATTGGTGGCAGCATATTTTAAAAGCTGCGTTGTGCTGCCAATAAAATCCGCATAGTATAAAACAGCTTCCTCACATTCCGGATGAGCGATAATTTTTGCATTAGGATGCTGCATTTTCAACTTTAATATTTTTTGCTGGCTGAAAATTTCATGCACCATACAGGCGCCGTTCCACAGCAGCATATTTCTTCCTGTTTTTTTATTTAGGTAAGCGCCAAGGTTTTTATCGGGCGCAAAAATTATCGGCTGCTCTTTTGGTACACTTTCAATTATTTTTTCTGCATTACTGCTGGTACAGATGATATCGCTCATTGCTTTTATATCAGCAGTACAATTAATGTAAGAAATAACAATATGGTTGGGATGTTGATCTTTAAATGCTTTAAATGCACCAGCAGGAGCACTGTCAGCTAAAGAACAACCCGCTTTCAGATCAGGTAAAACCACTTTCTTATTTGGATTTAAAATTTTTGCCGTCTCTGCCATAAAATGCACACCGGCAAACACGATCATATCAGCATTTGTTTTAGCCGCTTGTTGCGCAAGCCCTAAGCTATCCCCAATAAAATCTGCAACGTCCTGTATGTCCGGTTCCTGGTAATAATGCGCCAATACTACTGCATTTTTTTCTTTCTTCAGCCTTTCAATTTCCTGAAACAAATCAAGCGATGGGTTTATATCAACATCCAAAAAACCCTTCAACCCAACTTTTAACTCTGCATCAGAAATGTTCATATCGACCATAATATATTTATTAAAAAACAATTTTTATTAAAAGAAACTATTACTATTACGTATGTGGATTTGGTAAAAACTTATTTATTCACAAGTTGCAAAGTTAATTTATGATGAGTTATTCAGCAGAAACACACGGTTAATTCACAAGTCTGATGTTGGCTGCAATTGAATTTTGAATAGATTTTAACAAGTGTTGGTAAAAATGATATTTCAAATCCACAACATCAATTAACAAATTATCAATGTTAGAAGCAATCTTAAAAATTGTGTTTAATAAAGTGAATAAACCAGCTTTTCTCAAAAAGCTGGTTTTTATTCTTTATTTGTGAAGAGCAAGTTTGTGAAAAAACGACAATTAATAACACAAAAACAAGGTTTTAAACAGGCAGGTGTTTATTCATGTTTCACAAAAAAAAGAAACCGATTGCCTGATTAATAATACCGGAACTTCGTCATGTTTTATCCACAATTTGTTCAAATGTGCATTTCCCCTATTTTTGCCATCCTTTAAAAATTATTAATGTCAGTTATTCAAAGAATCCGGGACAGGGCAGCCTGGATAGTTACCGGTGCTATAGGTGTTTCACTGCTTGCGTTTATTTTACAGGATTATTTTTTTAATAAGGGCCGAAGCCTAATGGGAAACGGAACAACCATTGGCAAAATCGATGGCAAAAGTATTGACCGTGATGCGTTTGAACATAAGGTAAGTTTTTATGAACAAATGAACAACGGCCAGGTACAACGCAGCCAGCTGATTCCACAGGTGTGGGAATACCTTGTTAATCAAACAATAGTTAACGATGAAG
>JAFBAF010000130.1 GCA_019247895.1 Parafilimonas sp.
ACGGGTGAAGTTCGTATCATGGATTTGAAAAACGATCGCCTGCTTATTACCAATAACGTTCCTTATGGTGCTACACTTTCTGTTAAAGATGGTCAGCAGGTTAAAAAGGGTGATGTTATTTGCACATGGGATCCGTTCAACAATGTTGTTGTTGCCGAGATTGCCGGTAATGTGAAGTTTGAAAATGTTTTGGAAGGTATTACATACCGCGAAGAAGCAGATGAGCAAACCGGCCATCGAGATAAAGTAGTTATCGAAACAAAAGATAAAACAAAGATACCTTCGATCAATGTTGAAGGAAAAGAAATCAAATCTTATAACTTACCTGTAGGCAGCCGTTTGATCCTTGAAGATGGCGACGCTGTTAAAGCCGGTGACGTTATCGTTAAGATTCCAAGAACGCTGCGTAAATCAGGTGATATTACCGGTGGTTTGCCACGTGTAACAGAATTATTTGAAGCGAGGAATCCCAGCAATCCTGCAATCGTATCTGAAATAGACGGTGTGGTTGCTTTTGGCAATATCAAACGTGGTAACAGGGAAATCATCGTTGAAGCAAGAGATGGTATCATTAAAAAATATCTTGTTCCGCTTACAAGGCAGATTCTTGTTCAGGATGGCGATTTTGTAAAAGCTGGAACACCATTGTCTGACGGGCAAACTGCACCTGCAGATATTCTTTCTATCAAAGGCCCGTTTGCAGTGCAGGAATACGTGGTGAATGAAATACAGGAAGTATATCGTTTGCAGGGTGTGCGCATCAATGACAAACACATTGAAGTGATCGTTCGCCAAATGATGAAGAAGGTTGAGATTGTTGATGCAGGCGATAGTAAATTCCTTGAAGAAGACTTGGAAGACAGGTTTGATTTCATTGAAGAAAATGACCGCCTGTTTGAAAAGAAAGTGGTTACTGATCCGGGTGAAAGCAGTAAACTTCGTGCAGGTCAGATTATTTCACTGCGTGAATTAAGAGAAGAAAACTCTGTTTTGCGTCGTGCAGATAAAAAGCTGGTTGAAGTTAAAGATGCTGAACCGGCAACAGCAAGACCGGTTCTTCTTGGTATCACTAAAGCTTCTCTTGGTGTTCAAAGCTGGATATCTGCCGCATCATTCCAGGAAACAACAAAAGTGCTGAGTTCTGCAGCTATACAAGGCAAGAGTGATGATATGCTTGGATTGAAAGAGAATGTGATCACCGGTCATTTAATTCCTGCGGGCAGTGGCTTGCGTGAATTTGAAAATATGATTGTTGGAAGTAAAGAGGAATATGAATTGTTAGCTACAACACGCGAAGCAATGAACTTTGACGAGGAGGAATAATCGTTCAAAAAATTAATAGCAAAAAGCAGTCACGATACAACGTGGCTGCTTTTTTATTTCATATACTTCAAAAAATATTTAAAAAAATTAGGTAACTCGAAAGTTACATTTATATTTGTGTAACTTAAAAGTTACCTATTATGCCAAAAAGTATTCACCACACGTTATTTTTTCCAAATTCGCCTGAAACGGTTTGGAAGTACCTTACCAACTCAGAACTAATGCAATTATGGTTGATGAAAAACGATTTTAAGCCGGTAGTTGGTCATGAGTTTCAATTCACCACCAATCCTTTGCCCAACTTAAATTTTGACGGCATTATTTATTGCAAAGTGCTTGAAATTATTCCGTACAAAAAGCTGGTTTATTCATGGAAAGGCGGTCCGCGCAAAGGCGAAACAACAATGGATTCAACTGTGCAATGGACGTTAACTGAAAAAAACAACGGCACTGAGCTTGACCTTGTGCATGATGGCTTCAGCGAAGGATTTGAGCAATTCCCTATTTTCTCTGCAATGGAAAATGGATGGATAAAAAATATGAAAGAAATTTTTAAACATTTAAACGGATATGAATATGGCTCAACCAACGCTTGATACATTCCAGATTATTGCCGATCCAAGCCGCAGGCAAATGCTGAAAATGCTTTCAAAAAACAGCCTAACTATAAATGCATTGGCTGAAAATTTTGATATGAGCAGACCTGCAGTTTCAAAACATATAAAAATACTGGAAAGCGGCGGCTTTATTACAATACAGGGAATCGGCAGGGAAAGACATTGTTTATTAAAACAAGATGGCTTTAATGAACTGCAAAAATGGATAGATTATTTTGACTCGTTCTGGCAATCCAAACTTCAAAAATTACAATCACTGTTAGATAAAAAAATGCAATCATAATAATAAAACATACAAAATGAAAAACGAAAATTACCAGATCAGCATTCATGTAAATGCTGATGCAAAAAATGCTTTTGAAAATATTTGCAATGTTAAAGCATGGTGGACCGCAAATATTGAAGGCCGCACCAACCAGTTGAACGATGTATTTACCGTTCTGTTCGGTGAAACTTTTGTCGGGTTTAAAATAACAGAGTTCAAGCCTTATTCACAAATTGTTTGGTATGTAACCGATTGTAACATCCATTTTACTACAGATAAAAAAGAATGGAAGGATACAAGTATTGAATGGAATATTTCAGAAGAAAGAGAGCAAACAAAAATTACCATGACACATATTGGTTTGATACCTGCCGTTGAATGTTATGACAACTGCGAAAAAGGCTGGAATTTTTATACCGGAATGAGTTTGGTAAAATTAATAAACGAAGGAAAAGGCTTAGCTGATACGCCGGCAAAAGAACGAGCAACCGTTTAGCGCCAATTTTATCTGGATAAGAACATTCTTCCTATTCATAGCGGTCATTCATTCTTTACTACATTTGCCGCAATTATTTTTTGAATGACCGCTCCATTAATTACAAACGGGTTAATAAATCAACTGCAAAACATTTGTGGCAATGCAAATGTTTTTTTTGATGTAGAATCATTACATCATTACGGGCATGATGAAACAGAAAAATTATTGTATCCACCGGATGTTGTGGTAAAGCCAACTTCAACAAAAGAGATAAGCCAGATTTTAAAGTATTGTAATGAAAATTTAATTCCGGTTACTCCAAGAGGCGCAGGCACCGGTTTAAGTGGTGGCGCTATTCCGCAAAATGGCGGCGTCGTTATTTCAACCGAAAAACTAAATACGATTTTAGAAATTGATGAACGCAACCTGCAGGTAACAACCGAGCCAGGTGTTATTACTGAAGTGTTGCAAAATGCAGTAAAAGAAAAAGGATTATTTTATCCGCCTGATCCAAGCAGCCGGGGTTCTTGTTTTATTGGCGGTAATATTTCTGAGAATAGTGGCGGGCCAAAAGCGGTGAAATATGGTGTTGTTAAAGATTATGTGCTGAATCTTGAAGTGGTTTTACCATCAGGCGAAATAATCTGGACAGGTGCAAATGTTTTAAAAAATTCTACAGGTTATAACCTCACGCAATTAATTGTTGGCAGCGAAGGAACGTTGGGCATTGTTACAAAAATTGTATTGAAGTTAATTCCGCTTCCAAAATATGATTTATTGATGCTTGCGCCATTTGCTTCTTTAGAAAAAGCAAGCGAAGCGGTAAGTGCCATTTTTCGTGCGGGATTCACACCAAGCGCAATGGAGTTGGTTGAAATTGATGCGCTGCAAATTGTAAGCAAAATGGTTGACAGTTATGTGGTGCCGATTGATGAATCAATTGCCGCGCATTTAATTGTTGAAGTGGATGGCAATAACCTGGATGTGCTGATGAGTGAAATGGAAGCCATTGCAGAACTATTAAATCAATATGAAGCAGGCGAAGTTTTTTTTGCAGATGATGCGCAACAAAAAACAGAATTATGGAAACTTCGGCGCAGAACGGCAGAAGCCGTAAAACTTGCCGGTTATACAATTGAAGAAGATACGGTTGTGCCAAGAGCTGAATTGCCTGCGTTAATTAAAGGTGTAAAGGCATTAGGCAGGCAACATAATTTTCATGCAGTTTGCTATGGCCATGCAGGTGATGGGAATTTACACATACGCATAAAAAAGGAAGGCATACCAAACAGTTATGGTAATGAAGAAATGAATAGAATTCTCCGTGCATTATTTAAATTAGTAAAAAGTTTAGGCGGAACGATCAGCGGCGAACATGGCATTGGTTTGATTCAAAAAGATTTTATGCATATTGTTTTTGACGAAGCGAATTTGAATATTATGCGTTCCATCAAAAAGGTTTTCGATCCAAATAATATTTTAAATCCAGGTAAAATCTTCGACCTTTAAAATCTCTTTCACATCTTTACGTTTCATATCAAACAAGACCAATGAAAATACTTTGTTTAAGCTTAATGTTTTTTTTTAGCATAACTGCTCTACGTGCTCAAAATGATTACGGCAATAACGGAGAAACAAAAGGCTTCAAAAAAGAAAATGTATTTCTCGGAGGTTCTATTTCACTTGGATTTGGTTCGGGCAGTTTTGCTATCGGCGCAAATCCTGAGATCGGTTATTCTTTAGCACAATGGATTGATGCGGGCCTTGCCTTCAATCTTAATTACAGCTCTCAAAC
>JAFBAF010000270.1 GCA_019247895.1 Parafilimonas sp.
AACAGGCGTCATCAAACTTTAATATTAGTGGTACGGGAACCATTGGAGGGCTTTTAACTTCAAATGGCGGCCATACAAACGCAGGAGCATTTACAACATCAAATGGTATAGTGAATATTAATGCTAATTCACTATATGCAACTAATATTAATACAGGCCTTACTGTAGGAAATGTTACAATAGGTGGTACATTAAATAATGTTTTACTTCCAAAATTTACTACGAGTGGTGGTATATTTTATACCGATGCAGCAACAGGTCAAGTTGGGAGTACGGGTTCTAATATGAATTGGGATGATGTAAACAATAGGTTGGGTATAGGAACATCTGCTCCAGGAAGTACGTTAGACGTAAAAGGTGCTATTCGTTTATCAGGTTCCACTTCAGGTTATGTTGGTTTTCAGCCGGCCGCTGCGGCAGGATCTACTGTATATACTTTACCTTCAGCAGATGGCACCAATGGCCAATCTTTAATAACAAACGGAAGCGGAACCTTAAGCTGGACTTCCGCTCTCACCACAACTGGTGCATGGACTACCACCGGTAATACCGGCATTAACGCAAACAGTAATTTTATAGGAACAAAAGATGCAAATGATTTTGTTACGAGAACAAATAACACAGAGCGTATGCGTGTAACCTCAGCTGGTGATGTGGTAATTGGTTCGGGCGACAATTCAGGTTCACCATCAGGAGGAATTCTCAGGGCCCCCAGCGGAAGTGGTGGTAACAAGGCTGGCTCCGACCTTACAATACAATCCGGAAACGGTACCGGTAACGGCGGTTCAGGCGATATCTTATTTCAAACGGGTGCAGCTGGCTCAAATAATGGCAGTGGATCAGATGTAATGTCAACAAAAATGCTCATTACTGACGCAGGCACTGTAGGTATCGGTACAACCTCTCCCAATGCAAGCACAAAACTTGATGTGGCCGGGTCTGTTAAAATAGGCACATCCGGTACAGCCATTAAAAGCATACAGGTTTTTTCTACTACAATTAATCAATCAATTGCAGCGGGTGGTGCAACACAGGTGTATGCTACTATTACTATTCCAACAGCCTTAAGCTCAACGCAGGCAGTTGTTACAATTTCGCCGGCTTTTGATTTGGCGGCAGGAATTTATATTGATGATATCCATGCTATATCAACTACACAAATTCACTTACGCCTTGTTAATTCAACTCCATCAACAGTAACATTGAATGGAACATTTTATGTACAGGTTACAGAATTCTAATTAAGATTATACCGTCGAAATATGAATCAGGCAACAGTCTTAACGCTGTTGCTTTTATCAAATAAAATATTGTTCAACTTAACTGAAAGGAGAATATTTATAATTTTAGCAAAACAATCCCATGAAGAACTTTTATACCCCGGGCCTTATTCTCATGCTTCTTTTTACAGTAAATTCAACGAATGCGCAGGTAGATGTACAGGACTCAACAGCTCTTGTAAATCT
Organism: Parafilimonas sp.; assembly: GCA_019247895.1. Lineage (GTDB taxonomy): Bacteria > Bacteroidota > Bacteroidia > Chitinophagales > Chitinophagaceae > Parafilimonas. The sequence goes on from JAFBAF010000270.1 coordinate 1,467, forward strand.
CTATAACAGCACACACGGGCCAGGCTGGAAAAGAAATGATAACTGGCTTTCAACATTTGCGCCTTTAAGTACATGGTATGGTGTTACAGTTACAAATAACAGGGTCACAGGCTTATCATTAAATTCAAATTTGCTGGAAGGTATATTGCCGCCTGCTTTGGGTAATTTAACTGCTTTAGATACTTTGTCTTTATCAGGCAATTCATTAAGCGGTTCTATTTCTTCTGCTTCTTATGGAAATCTTACTAATCTTGAATACTTTGACCTGTCATCAAATTTATTGAACGATACTATTCCCGGCTCACTGAGTAATTTATCCGGCATTAAATACTTGAATTTATCAAACAATAAATTCACCGGAAGCATTCCTTTTTCTCTTGGTAACATTACCGGTTTGCAGTTTTTAAATTTATCTCTCAACCGGTTCAAAGGAAATATTCCTTCTTCTTTCAGTGATTTTGCTGCTTTAAAGAGCCTTGATCTATCTTATAACAGTATAAGCGGCGATATTCCACCTTTCCTAAGCAATCTTCTCAATCTTACTGATTTAAATTTAGCAGGCAATATTTTTAGCGGAAATATTCCTGCAAGCCTTGGCAATCTTATTGCTTTGCAAAATGTTGACCTTTCTGAAAATCTTTTAACCGGAAACATTCCTTCGGAGATGGGTAATCTTATTAACCTTCAGCGGCTGCTCCTGAATGAAAACGAATTAAGCGGCGATATTCCTGCTTCACTAAACAATCTTATCAACCTTAGATCATTAAATTTATTTTATAACCAGCTAAGCGGAAATATTCCTTCATTTGGTAATCTTTTAAATTTGGATAGTTTGTATTTAAGTACGAACCAGTTAACCGGAAGCATTCCTTCTTCTTTTGATAACTTAACTAATCTGCAGGCATTGGATTTATCTTATAACAAATTAAGCGGAACTGTTCCTTCCCTTGAAAATCTTTCAAATCTTTCATACCTGGAATTAAGCGGTAACCAATTTACTTTTTCAGGTATAGAAGACATTGCACAAACATTTTCTTTTGCAACGTATGCACCGCAGGCAACTATTCCTTTATACAAAAATGTGAACACACTTTCTGTATCAGCAGGTGGTAATTTGAGTAATGAAACTTTTTACTGGTATAAAAATGGCATTTTAGATACAACAATTGCTGGCGATTCTACTTATACAATTAATGATGTGGGTGAATATAATGTGAACGTTACTAACAGTGCTGCTACACAACTTACATTATACAGTGCTGCGCTGAACGTTACTATTTTGCCGGTTCAGTTGATTGGTTTTACCGGCTCTCTGATAAACGGTAATGCAGTGTTGAACTGGAAAACAACACAGGAAAGAAATTCTTCACACTTTAATATTTTAAGAAGCGAAGATGGAATACACTTTTCTAAAATTGACGAAGTGAAATCGGCAGGCACCAGCAATTATGCAACCAGCTATACTTATACTGATGCATTTGTAATAAAAATGGGTGTGCCGAAAATATATTATCGTTTGCAGCAGGTAGATAATGATGGCAAAATGCAGTTGAGCAATACTGTTTCACTTGATTTAATCAGTTCGAAAATTGCAGTATATCCAAATCCGGCAAGCAATTTTGTCTATCTTGATTTACCTCAGCAACTCTCACAAAACGCAGTTGTGGTTGTATTTAATATGAATGGTAAATCCGTACTACAGCAAAACATTTCTAATGGTTATCATACACAAATAAATATAAGCGGTTTGGCACAAGGCAATTATTATTTGATGGTTTTGCAAAATGATAAAGTAATTACAAAGCGGTCATTCATTGTAGCGAAATAATTTTTCAATCGTACACGTTAATGTTTAAATCAAATGCATTAACGTGTACTTGATACTTTAATTAAGTTCTTTCTCTTTTACAAACTTGCCATCATCATTAAATATGGCCATCATTTTCTTGCCGTTTGATTGCCAGTGTGCCCTGTAAAAAGTTTTTCCTCTTTTATTACTGCCTTCTGCCCACTTTACATCGGCTGTACCTGAATATTTACTGTTGAATGCAGTTATAACAGAATTAGGCACTGCGCTTGCATCGATACGATTTATGCTTTTACTGGTAGTATCACCGCCTGCGGCAGTGTCTGTGTTCTCATTCATAGTACTGTCAGTACTTGTGTTAAGCGTTGCCGTACTATCAATGGTAGTTTCAGTACCGGAATTGTTATTACATGCCTGCAGCGATAATAAAATTGGCAGAGCTAAATAAATAAATCTTGTTTTCATATTTTTTCAGGTTAATATGCATAATAAATGCCAACTCAAAAAAACCGGGAACTTTTATACATAAGTTTAAATAAAGCCGGTCATTCCTGATCTTTTTCTTTCAACAAAGCTATCAGTGTATCTGCTTCAGTGCCTTGCGGGTAAGTTTGTATTAAATGATGTTCTTTATTATAAACCGCCATGAATGGAGTAAACTTTACGCGGAAATAAGACGGAATGGTATAATTAGGATCTCTTCCTATTGTAATATTCGTGAACTGTTGCAGGTTGAATTTTTTTGCAAACTCTTTTATTTCCGGCAGCGGATAATAACTCACCCAAACAAAATAAATGCCTTTCAATTCCGCCATCTTCTTGCTAAATTCATCTGCTGTTATCTGGCAATGGCCGCAGGTAGGGCTGAAGTAAATGATAACAACAGGTTTATCTTTTGGTATTACAGATTGGTTGGCATAACTGCTGTCTGTTTTCAATACTGTAAAATCGGGAACATGCAATGAGTCTTTTTGATATGGAGGAATGGTATCAATTTCCTGCGCATGAACGGTTGTTATTGTTGCAGCTATAAATAAAAAAAGAAAAAGCTTTTTCATAATACCAATGTAAAGTCAAAATTTAAAAGTAAAAAGTCAAAATTTTTTTATACAAGTGTTTTTAAGAATTGCATTGTATCAATCCCGTCAGCATAATCTGCAAGCGACGGGTATTGTGATAATCCAAATTCCGTATAACCATTTGCAACTATGCATTGAATGAGCTGGTTGTTTTTCAAACCTTCCACCAATGTCTTTGAATCATTATAATAATTAAAATTCACCTGGCTCACCGGCGCAAATACCGAATCATTTTCTGTAATAATGATCGAATCATTTGTCATATAAAATTTATGATTCATTATCAGCAAAGCCAGTTGATAATCGTAATTGTTTTTGTATTTATGAAAATCTGCAAAATGATTATACTTTCTTAAAGCATCGAGCAGTGCAATAAAATCATATCCTTCAGGAACAAAAAGTTTGGTAACATTCCGACAACCCATTCCATAATATAATTGTATATCATCTGCAAGTAAACTCAATTCTTCTGCTGTTTCATTTCCTTTTAAAACAGCAACAGATGTTCTGTTGCGACGAATAATATTTGGGTACTTTGAAAAATAATATTCAAAATAACGGCTGCTATTGTTGCTGCCGGTTGCAATATAAGCGTCGCAATCTTTTAAATTTTCTGCAATAAGCGCATAATTCGCAACCTCATTATTCCATTCAGTTAATGTAGTAATAATGTGTTTAATTAATACTTCGTCTTTTGATGACGGTTTGATGATGGCTTTATGGCCGCTGGTAAATACACATAAAAAATCGTGAAAGCCAACCAGCGGAATATTTCCTGCCATAATAATTCCTATTTTTTTTTGTTGTGATGGTTCGCTTAAAGCATATTGTTCTGCCCATTGTTGTAACAAATCTTTCTGCAAAAATTTTTCAGCAATATTTTTTAAAGCCAGATCAATAAATTCTATGCTAAACCATGCATTCTGGTATGCTGCGCTTCGTTTTACAACCTGTAATTCTTCATTGTTCGCCACAAAATATTCACCAAGCTTAACCATTAAATCAATGCGTTCATTAATATTCATTACTACTTTCTTATTTTTACGCTGCAAAAGTATTTAACCAGACATTAAATAAAAGTTATGGCAATTAAAATAACAGATGAATGTATAAACTGCGGAGCATGTGAACCGGAATGCCCGAATAATGCGATTTATGAAGGTGGTGTTGAATGGGCTTTTTCTGATGGGACAACTGTGCGCGGGCAAGTGGTAACAATGGATGGAACTGTTGTAGATGCAGAACAGCGTATGGCGCCACTTGCAGTGGACACTTATTATATCACACCAAACAAGTGCACAGAATGCCAAGGCTTTCATGAAGAGCCGCAATGCGCTGCAGTTTGCCCTGTAGATTGTTGCGTGCCGGATGAAATGTACCGGGAAACAATTGACGAATTATTAGCGAAAAAAGAAAAATTGCATATTTAACACTGTGAATGTTGAAAGATATTTATCTTGGTTTTTAATAACGATTGTTGCTTAAAGCAACATAATCCGGCAGGTGAAATTTCCTGTCAACAAGAGGTGAGGGTGAAAACGCTCACCTTTTTGTTTTACCTTTTCCAACCGTCTTCAAGAAAAGAACAATAGCAAAAACCGGAAAGCTTTTTATTTAAATTTATGAATGCAAAAATCCTCTCTTTGCTTCGAGGATTTAAGTAGGTCTAATACAATTTTTTTATTTCTTTGCGTTGATAATTTTTATCATGAAGAAAAGAATTGCATTGCTCACAGGCGGTTACAGCAGGGAAGCGGAGATCAGCTACCAAAGCGTTATTACTGTAATTAACAATATTGACCGCAACAAGTTTGATGTTTACCTGGTTGATGTAACACCTGAAGGCTGGTTTTATAAAGATGAGAACGAAGAAAATGTGAGCATTGATAAAAATGATTTTTCAATAACCGTCAATAACAAAAAAATAAATTTTGATGGAGTGCTGATGTGCATTCATGGTACGCCGGGTGAGGATGGAAAACTGCAGGGTTATTTTGATTGTATCGGCATGCCCTACACAACTTGCGATGCTACTACTTCTGCATTAACTTTTAATAAAAGATACACAGTTGCAGTTGCAGCTTTTGCGGGCATTAATGTGGCACGTTCAATGCATATTTTTAGAAATGATGTAATAAATGAAGAAGATATCTTAAAGCGGTTGCAGTTTCCTGTTTTTGTAAAACCAAATAATGGCGGCAGCAGCATTGGAATGAGTAAAGTAAATGCGCCTTCTGAAGAAATTGGTATTGCTTTACAAAAAGCATTTGCTGAAGATGACCAAATTCTGGTGGAAGAATTTATTGAAGGCCGAGAATTTACGATTGGCGTTTTTAAAACAAAAGGAGAAATAATTACGTTGCCGGTTACAGAAGTAAAATCGAAAAAAGATTTTTTCGATTTTGAAGCTAAATATAAAGGCATGAGTGAAGAAATTACACCGGCCAAGGCAGATCCTGCTGTTATTGAAAAAGTGCAGGCAGCAGCGCGAAAAATTTATAACGTTTTAAATTGCCGCGGTGTAGTAAGAATTGATTTTATTTACAACGAAGAAAAAGGTGAACCGTTTATGCTTGAAGTGAATACAGTGCCCGGCCAAAGTGCTGCCAGCATTGTGCCGCAACAGGTAAAAGCAATGGGCTGGACGCTGGAACAATTTTACACAGCGCTTATTGAAGAATGCTGGAATTAATTAAAGTGAAAAGTTAAACCTGAAGAGTGTGAAGAACTGAAACGTAATTGTTCACATCTATCGTCTCACATCTCACGACAAAAATGTAAAAATGCAAATGTTCAACTTTATCACAAAACGTTCTTTTGGTGTAAATCTTTTAGTTGCAATAGCCCTTCTTTTATTAATGGTTTTTATTTTTTTTCTTTCTCTTGATTCTATTACAAAACATAGTGAAACAATAACGGTGCCTTCCGTTACCGGCAAATCATTAGCTGAAGCAACAAATTTTTTAAAGCAAAAAGAATTTGAGGTTTCAATACAGGATTCTGTTTATATAGATTCATTAGCGCCATTATCGGTTGTAAAACAATCACCCGAGCCGGATGAAGTTGTAAAAACACACCGCACCATTTATCTTACAATAAACCGCGCAACGCCACCATTAATTGAAATGCCTGATCTGCGGGGTTTCTCATTTCGAAGCGCACAAATGTTTTTGGAAAGCCTTGGTTTAAAAGTGGGCAGTACAAGCTTTGTACCTGATATTGCCCGTAATGCTGTGAAAGACCAGTTATTAAACGGTAAAACAATTGAGCCCGGAGCAAAAGTGCCGATGAGCACGTCAATTGATTTAGTACTTGGCAATGGTCTTGGCAATACGCAATTAGCTGTTCCCGATTTAATAGGATTAACAGTATCACAGGCAAAAGAATATTTATCAGGCGATAATATAGGTGTCGGAGCCATAGTTGCAAATGGCTCTGTTTCAGATACCTCAAACGCATACATTGTAAAACAAAATCCAGAGCCCACTACCCAGTTGCCTACAGGAGATATTGCGACCAATCATATTGTTGCGGGGCAATTAATGGATATTTGGATTAGCATGACGCCGCCGGTAAAAGACTCTACGTCAATACTAACACAACCGGATAATCAATAAAATAATTTATATGCAAACTATAACTGTACAAGAATTAAAATCGCGTTTGGATGCAGGTGAAAAAATTCACCTTGTTGATGTACGTGAACCAAACGAAAATGCGGATTTCAATATCGGCGGAGTTTTATTGCCGCTTGGTGAAATCAGGAACATGCAAACAGATGCAATTGATGATTGGAAAGAAGACGAGATAGTGATGTATTGCAGAAGCGGTAACCGCAGCGGAATTTCAACGCAGATATTAGAACAAATGGGATTTAAGAACGTAAAAAATCTTACCGGCGGAATGCTTGCCTGGCAGGAAAATTTTGGAGCAGGCAAATAATTTTTTTAATAAAGCATTCTTACTTTGATGGTTTCTTTCACATCTTTCAACAACTCTAAAGCTTGTTTCGAGAGTTGTTTATCTACATCAAGCACAACATAACCGATCTCATCATTTGTTTTTAAATATTGCCCAACAATATTGATATTGTGATTTGAAAGCTGTGTATTGATAGCACTTAAAACGCCGGGCACATTATTGTGTATATGTAAAATGCGATGCGCTTTTTCAACCGGCGGCAAACTTAATGCGGGCACTGTATGTGAACCATTGGTAATGCCTTTTTCAAGATATTGAAATAATTTATTGCTTACATCTTCGCCAATATTTTGCTGCGCTTCTTCCGTTGAGCCGCCGATATGCGGCGTAAGAATCACGTTCGACAAGCCTTGTAATGGCGTAATGAATTTATCACCGTTCTTTTCTGGCTCCACGGGATAAACATCAATTGCAGCACCACTTAATAAACCTTCCTGCAAAGCTTTTGATAAAGCGTAAAGATCAACTACTTCGCCTCTTGCATAATTAATAAGAATTGCGCCTTTCTTAAAAAACTTAATGTTGTTTTTATTGATGAGATTCTTTGTTTGCTCAGTTTCAGGTACGTGCAATGAAACTATATCAGATTGAGATAACAGATCTTTTAAATTTTTAGCTGATTGCGCATTTCCTAATGGAAGTTTTGTTTCAACATCATAAAACAATACTTTCATTCCAAGTGCTTCTGCCAGCACACTTACCTGCGAACCAATATTTCCATAACCGATAATGCCTAACATTTTTCCGCGCAATTCATAACTGCCTTTAGCTTCTTTCATCCAAATGCCCTGATGCGCTGCATTATTTTTATCAGGTATGCGGCGAATCAACATAATGCTTAAACCAATTATCAATTCCGCAACGCTTCTTGTATTGCTGTAAGGTGCATTAAATACAACAACACCATTATGCGTTGCTGCGTTCAGATCAACCTGGTTTACGCCAATACAAAAACAACCAATTGCCTGCAACTTTTTTGCTGCATCCAATACTTTACCTGTGATCTGTGTTTTGGAACGAATGCCTAATAAATGAACATCTTTAACCTGCTTTATCAATTCATCTTCTGCTAAAGCGCCGTTCAATTTTTTTACGTTCACATACCCGTTTACTTTAAAAAAATCAACGGCCTTATCGCTGATGTTTTCAAGAAAAAGAATATTGATCTTTTCTTTTGGATAAGAAGTAGCCTGGTTCATAATTGCTTGCTCTTTACAAAGAAATAATTGTTTGCCCGGAATGAAAAAGAATGCAAAAACTTCTTATTAACAAAAATCCCCCCGAAGCCGGAGGGATTGTATTCGTTATTTCGTTGGTTCCTTTTTTGCGTAACGCTTACGGAACTTATCAATACGCCCGGCAGTATCTACCAACATATTTTTCCCTGTATAAAATGGATGCGATGTATTTGAGATTTCAAGTTTTATCAGCGGGTATTCGTTGCCATCTTCCCACTTAACCATTTCTTTAGAAGCCGCTGTTGAACGGCTTAAAAAAGAATGGCCGTTACTCATATCTCTGAACACAACCAGTTGATAACTTTTTGGATGAAGATCTTTTTTCATGATAAAATAATTTCTACGGATTTTGCCGTATTTGTTTAAAAGAGCGCAAAGATAAAGTGTAACAGCTTTTTAGCCAAATGATATTGTTAATTTTAAGCTGAATTTACCGCCTGGCCGGTACTGATAATGGAAACCGAAGGTTCAGCACTGGCATTTGCCT
>JAFBAF010000292.1 GCA_019247895.1 Parafilimonas sp.
AAACAGGTTATATCAATGATCTGAGTAATTTTAATGCAGGTCAATAATAACTTTCAGCTAAATCAAAAATATGCGGCGCCACCCTGATGAATCCCTGCCTGCATCATGCGGAAAAGGGATTCATTAGCTGTCATCCAAACAAATAAAAAATAAATTCATGGCAACTGTTCAATCAATACCCCAAAAAAAAATCATTTCCTGCTTAGCAATTTTTTTACTTATAAATTCAATAACATTCGCTCAATTACACAATGCAACGCCCACTGTAAAAACAGCAAATGGTATCTTGGAAGGCACAGATGTATCAGGCATAAAAACTTCCAAAGGAGTTCCGTTTGCTGCGCCGCCTGTCGGCGATCTGCGTTGGCGGGAACCGCAACCTGTTCAAAACTGGACAGGCGTTCGCAAGGCAACAAAATTCGGTCCGCGTGCAATGCAATTGCCTGTGTTTGGCGACATGAGTTTTCGTTCTGCTGGAATGAGTGAGGACTGCTTGTATTTGAATGTTTGGACGCCGGCAAAAAAAGGCGATGAACATTTGGCTGTGCTTGTATATTTTTATGGCGGCGGTTTTATGGCAGGCGATGGTTCTGAATTAAGATATGACGGCGAAAGCCTTGCCCGCAGAGGAATTGTTATGGTAACCGTAAATTACCGTTTAGGTGTGTTTGGATTTTTTTCTTATCCTGAACTTACAAAAGAATCTCAAAATCATGCATCAGGAAATTATGGTTTGTTAGATCAAAGCGCTGCATTAAAATGGGTACAACAAAATATCGCAGCGTTTGGTGGTGATCCCAAAAAAATTACTATTGCAGGTGAATCTGCAGGGTCATTTTCTGTGAGTGCACAAATGGCTTCACCATTATCAAAAAATATTATTGCAGGTGCAATTGGTGAAAGCGGTTCTTTACTTGGATTACAACCTACAGCATCGTTAGCTGATGCAGAAAAATCAGGAACATCTTTCGCATCTGATGTAAAAGCAAATTCATTAGCAGAGTTGCGTGCAATTCCTGCAGAAACACTACTAAAATCAACTGCCAACACAGGCTTTGGAAAATTTCCTGTTGATGTAGATGGCTACTTCTTTCCAAAATCTCCAACTGCAATATTTGAAGCTGGTGAAGAAGCGCATGTGCCGTTGTTAGTTGGTTGGAATTCGGAAGAAATGAATTACAGAATGGTGATGGGTCAAAATAGTTTAACAAAAGAAAGCTTTACGACTGCAGTTCAAAAAATGTATAAGGACCAGGCGACAGGTATTTTAAATGTTTACACTGTGGATACAGATAGTGATGTTGAACGTATAGCAACGAGCCTGGCGAGTGACCAGTTCATCGGCTTTAGTACGTGGAAATGGAGCGACATGCAAAATAAAACCGGTGGCAAACCTGTGTATCGTTATTTGTATGCGAGACCAAGACCTGAAATGCGTGCAGAAATGGGTAATGCAACAGCAAATCTTGCAGGTGGTGTTACAAAAGATACAACTGGTAAAACACCCAAAATGCCATTGCCAAAAGGTGCTGTTCATTCAGCAGAAATAGAATATGCATTGGGTAATTTACCAACAAACAGGGTGTACAACTGGCAGCCTGAAGATTATAAAGTCTCTGCTATAATGGAAACTTTTTTTGCCAATTTTATCAAAACCGGAAATCCAAATGGATTAGGTGTTCCTGAATGGCCTGCACTTAATAAAACCGAAACCACACCGGTAATGTATATTAATGTTGATACAAAAGTTGAAGAGGTGAACAGCAATTCCCGTTATCGTTTTTTTGATGAAAACATAAGAAAGAAATAATGGCGCAGTAGTTGAATAAACACAGAGATAATTAAGCCGCTATAAAATTCATCAGCCTAAATGTTGCGATGCAAGTATGTTTAATTGAAGCGTTGAATCTTACCACCAAATCATTTTATTTATTAGGGAAAGTTTTTATTAATTGATATGGATATTAATCAAACAAACTTTCTTACAATTTACTTTCGGTGCTTACATTCGTCTGAAATTTTATAAATGCTTTTGCTTGGCATAGATATAGGAACATCATCCGTTAAAGTATCTGTTGTTGATGCAGACACACAACAATGTATTTCATCAGCGCAGTTCCCTGAAACTGAAGCAGAGATAATCAGTTTACAAAATGGTTGGGCGGAACAAAATCCTGATACCTGGTGGGAATACTTGCATCATGCTTTAATGCAAGCAAATGTTTCGGGAAAGTATAATCCAAAAGATATTGCTGCAATTGGTATCGCTTACCAAATGCATGGATTGGTTGTTGTGAATAAAAAACAACTTTCATTGCGCAACAGTATTATTTGGTGCGACAGCCGCGCAGTATCTTATGGCGAAAAAGCATTTGAGACAATTGGTGAAGAAAAATGTTTGAGTTGTTTATTGAATTCACCGGGAAATTTTACAGCATCAAAACTTGCATGGCTAAAAGAAAATGAACCTGCGACATTTAAACAAATTTATAAGATAATGCTGCCGGGAGATTTTATTGCCATGCGTTTAACAGGCGACATTACAACAACTCCTTCTGCGCTTTCTGAAGGCATTTTGTGGGATTTTGAAAAGGATGAAATTTCTAAAGATGTAATGCGCTATTTCAATTTTAAATCTCCAATTATTCCCGAAGTAAAAGATGTATTCAGCACGCATGGTTTCTTAGAAGAAAATGTTGCAAAAAAACTTGGCTTGAAACAAGGAATCCCCGTTAGTTACAAGGCAGGAGATCAATTAAACAATGCGCTTTCATTAAACGTTTTACAACCCGGTGAAGTTGCTGCAACAGCAGGAACATCGGGTGTAATTTATGCAGTTGCTGATGATTTGGTGTATGATAAAGCAAGCCGCATCAACAGCTTTGCGCATATTAATCATACAAAAAATAAAAAAAGAATTGGCGTGTTGCTGTGCATTAATGGCACAGGTATTATGAATAGCTGGGTTAAAAAACTTACAGGCACAAACAAAACATATAAAGAACTGAATGATGAAGCTTCAACAATTACTGCCGGCAGTGAAGGTTTATTGGTGTTTCCTTTTGGCAACGGCGCCGAGCGCATGTTGAATAACAAATTAATTGGTTCATCAATAAGCAATATCAATTTAAACAAGCACACACCTGCGCATATATATCGTGCTGCACAGGAAGGAATTGCTTATGCATTTCGTTATGGTTTAGATATAATGCGCGAAAATAAAATTGAACCAAATATTATTCGTGCAGGCAAAGCAAATATGTTTTTAAGCGATGTTTTTGTGGATGCATTCGTAAATGTTTGTAATGTTCCTGTTGAGTTATATGAGAATGATGGAAGTGTTGGTGCAGCATTGGGTGCTGGTATCGGCGCAAATATCTTTACTGATGAAAAAGCCGCATTTAAAAATATGAAGCGGTTAAAATTGATTGAACCGAACGGGAAGCATGAATATGATTTGTATTATAATCGGTGGAAATCTATATTACAAAACGAATTACATAAATCTCAAATTAATTTTTAATAAGAAAATATATGAAAGAATATTTTTCAGGAATCAAGAAGATAAAATACGAAGGCAACGAAACCAATAATCCTTTAGCCTTTCGGTGGTATGATGAGAATAAAATTGTTGCAGGCAAAACAATGAAAGAACAGTTGCGTTTCGCATGTGCTTATTGGCATTCATTTGTAAATACGGGTTCAGATCCCTTTGGTGAAGGCACACACATTTTTCAATGGAATGAAAAACAAGATGCAGTTGAACGTGCAAAAGATAAAATGGATGCAGCATTTGAATTCATTACAAAAATGAGCTTGCCTTATTATTGTTTTCATGATGTTGACGTGGTTGATTATACAAACGATGTAAATGAAAATGATA
>JAFBAF010000308.1 GCA_019247895.1 Parafilimonas sp.
TGGGAAAAGCCTGCACTGAATTATTCAAATATTGATATGCTTTTTTGTTTTTCGCAAACAGTTTTCCAAATGCCGGTACGATTGTAAACATGTAATACTTAAAAAAACGTTGTAATAAGAAAGATCTTGGCATTGTACATTCAAGAATTGAAATTTTTCCTCCCGGTTTTAAAACCCTTTGCATTTCCTGTAATCCCTTTTCCAAATTCTCAAAGTTTCTAACACCAAATGCAACAGTTATTGCATCAAACGATGAGGCAGGAAAATTTATTGTTTCGCTGTCGCCGGCCAGTAATTCTATTTTAGCTTGCAGTTGGTGCTTTTGTATCTTTTCGCGGCCAATTTGAAGCATGCCTTCTGAAATATCGATGCCGGTAATTTTATCCGGCTTTAAAATTTTGTTTGCAATAATGGCAAAGTCAGCTGTGCCCGTTGCAACATCCAATATTGTCTTCGGATTAATTTCCTTTAATTCTTTAAGCGCTTTCTTTCTCCACATTATATCAATTCCTGCACTTAAAAAACGATTTAAAAAATCATAGCTGCCGGCAATGGAATTGAACATTTCTGCAACCTGGCGCTTCTTGGCATCTTTGCTTTTTTTATCAGGAACAACTTTATCGTGTGCATATACAGCCATGCCGCGAAGATAGACCGTTAAGTGTTAACGATTAACTGCTAACCGTTAGCGGCATAGTTGTTGGTTAATGTTTTCGCAAAAAAACAAAGAGAATTTTTTGTAATATTCCTCACCATTTACTTTGTAATTTCAGTTTTATCAATTGTAAAAATAATTCATGCAAACAGGAGAAGATATAAGGTTATTGAATGAAAAAATTCAAAATGCCAGCTCGTTTATAGAAACCTTACGTACTGCTTTGGGTAAAGTTATTATTGGCCAGCACGAAATGATTGACCGCTTAATAATTGCCTTGTTAAGTAACGGTCATATTTTGTTAGAGGGCGTTCCGGGTCTCGCAAAAACCTTAACTATAAAATCGTTGGCGCAGGCGGTTCACGCAAAATTCAGCCGTATACAATTTACGCCTGACCTTTTGCCTGCTGATGTAACAGGCACAATGATCTACAACCAGCAACGCAACGAATTCATTGTTCGCAAAGGACCCATATTTGCCAATTTTATTTTAGCTGATGAAATAAACCGTGCGCCTGCAAAAGTGCAAAGCGCATTGCTGGAAGCGATGCAGGAAAAACAAGTAACCATTGGCGATCAAACTTATTTTTTAGAAGAACCTTTTCTTGTTTTAGCAACACAAAACCCTTTGGAACAAGAAGGAACTTACCCTTTGCCTGAAGCGCAGGTTGACAGGTTTATGATGAAAGTGATCGTACATTATCCGGATAAGAATGAAGAACAATTGATCATTCGCAACCAGGTGCAGGGCACTCAGCTTCCTACCGTTCACCCTGTTGTAAATCTTGCTGAAGTGAATGAAGGAAAACTGTTGGCGAGGCAAGTGTATATTGATGAAAAAATAGAAAAATATATAGTTGATATTATTTTTGCAACAAGATTTCCTGATCAATATGGTTTAGCAAAATTGAAAAATACTATAAGCTACGGCGCGTCACCAAGAGCAAGCATTAATCTTGCATTAGCAGCAAAAGCGCATGCATTTATGCATAAACGCGGCTTCGTAATTCCGGATGATATAAAAACAATTGCAAAAGATGTATTGCGCCATCGCATTGGCTTAACCTATGAAGCCGAAGCAGAAAATATTTTTGCTGAAACAATAATTTCAGAAATTTTAAGAACAGTCAATGTGCCGTAACGACATTATCAAATCATATGAAACAAACACAGCTTTGAAGTAACTGTCATCTGCTATGGAAGTATCCGAATTATTAAAAAAAGTAAGAGCACTTGAAATAAAAAGCAAGCGGTTAACGAATCATCTTTTTACAGGGGAATATCATACTGCATTTCGCGGACAAGGAATGGCATTTAAAGAAGTGCGTGAATACCAGCCCGGCGATGATGTTAGGTTTATTGACTGGAATGTTTCCGCAAGAATGGGGCACACATACAGCAAAATTTTTGAAGAAGAAAGAGAGCTGAGTGTGTACCTGTTGATTGATGTAAGCGCAAGCAGCTTGTTTGGAACATTTAAACAAAATAAGCAAGAGTTGATTGTTGAAATGGCTGCTGTAATTGCATTTTCTGCAATAACGAATAATGATAAAGCAGGATTAATTTTCTTTAGCGATAAAGTTGAAAAATATATTCCTGCAAAAAAAGGCAAGGAGCATGTGTTGTATATGATGCGTGAAATGATAACGCACCAGGCACATTCATCACACACAGATATTACAAAAGCGATTGCATATTTAAATAGTGTTACAAAGCATAAAAGCATTGTTTTTATTTTAAGCGATTTTGCTGATGCAGGTTATGAACAGAGTTTAAAAGTTGCTGCAAGAAGACATGATATTATTGGCGTGCAGGTACATGATAAACGCGATATTGAATTACCAAAAATTGGTTTGTTGCAATTACAGGATGCAGAAACCGGCAAAACAATTTTGATCAATACAAAAGATAAGCTTACACAATATGAATACAACCGGCAGTATAAAAAAATACAGGAAGATGCAAAACAAAATTTTCGGTTGGCAGGCGCAGATCTTATTCAGCTTGCTACCGGTGATGATTATGTAAAAGCACTGCAGGAATTTTTTATGAAGAGAGCGTAATGAAAAAATTCAAAATTCAAAATTCAAAATTCAAAAAGTTAATTGTAAGATGTTTTTTACTTTTTACTTTTTACTTTTTACTTTTTACTTCTTCCGCGCAATCCGTTTCGGCTTCGTTAGATCGTGATAAAATATTATTAGGAGAACAGGTTACACTGCAATTTAATTTAGGCAATGTAAGCAACTTAACTTCTTTTGTTGCAGGCTGGCCGCAATTGCCCGATACACTCTCGCATACTGAAATTTTAAAGAAAACTGCAATTGATACGATCACGGTAAATGATGTAAATACTTACACGCAAAGCTTCACGCTTACTTCATTCGATTCTGGTCGGTGGCAACTGGGGCCATTTTTATTTGTAATGCAGGATAAAGTAAGCGGTAAACAAATTAAGTTATCAACGCAACCTGTTTTCTTAACTGTTTTACCGGTTAATGTTTCATCGATGAAAGATTATCACCCGATAAAAGACATTATTGATGTTGAAACTTCTTTTGACTGGACGCCAATTATAACTGCAATTGCAATCACGATAATTATTATAATTATTTTCATCATCATTAAAAACAGGAAAAAAAGAATTGCAGAAAAACCAAAAGTTGTTTTAAAAGGAACGCCGCTGGAAAGAGCTTTAGAAAAGTTGCAGGCATTACAAAATGAAAAGCTCACCTCAAATATTCCTATTAAAAAATTTCATTCTGAAATAGATTTTATAACCCGGCAATACTTTGAAGAAATGCTGAACATAAAAGCGCTTCAGTTAACTATATCAGAGCTATTTTCAAGAATGAATGTGTATTTGCAGGATGCGCAGTTGAGAAGAAAATTTCAGCAGGTTTTTGAATTAAACGCTGCGGTAAAATTTGCGAAGTACATACCGCAGGAAGAAGAAAGCAAAGCCGCTTTGCATGAAATAATAAACAGTTTGCAACGCATTGATGAATCAGTAAATATCGCTAGAAATAATGCTCACAGAATGGTATAGAAATATCGAGTTTGCTCATCCCTGGGTTTTAGGTGCATTGTTGTTACTACCTGTATTAATTTATGAATACATAAGGCGCAATAATAAGCAGCAGGCATCAATGCTTGTAACTACAACACACTTTATAAATAAAACTCAAAGTTTAAGAATATCACTGCGCCATGTGCTTTTTGTATTAAGATGTTTAGCAATTATATGTCTTGTAATTGCGTTAGCAAGACCACGTGAAAAATTTACCGAAACACGAAACGAAGGCGAAGGCATTGATATTATGTTATGTTTTGATATAAGCGGAAGCATGACGGAAAAAGATTTTACGCCAAACAGGCTTGAAGCATCAAAACAAGTTGCATTAAATTTCGTGCGCAACAGGCCCGGCGATGAAATAGGCATTGTAATATTCAGTAACCTGAGTTTTACGCTTTGCCCGCTTACAGCAGATCATAATGCGGTTTTAAACCAGATACAAAGCATTGAAAGCGGGTACTTGCAGGATGAAGGCACGGCTATTGGCAGCGGGCTTGCAACAAGTGTTGACAGGTTACGCACCGATAAAGCAAAAAGTAAAATAATTATTCTGCTTACAGATGGCGTTGATTTTGGCGGAACAATTCCGCCTGACATGGCTTTGCAGATGGCAAAATTATATGGTATTAAAGTGTACACAATTGGTGTTGGTTCAGAAAAAGAGGTTGATGAAGTTGTAGATTCTCCTTTAGGGCCTGTTGTTCAACATAAAAAGTTAGAGTTTAATGAGGCATTATTAAAAAAGTTAGCTGATGAAACCGGTGGTCAATATTTTCATGCAACAGATAATACCGCGCTGCAAAAAATTTATGAAAGCATCAATCAATTAGAGAAATCTAAAATTGAGGTAACTTCTTATGATCGCTATACTGATAAATTCATGCCCCTGGTAATTGCAGCATTAATCTATTTATTGATTGAAATTGTGTTGCGGTATACGGTGTTTAGAAAGTATCCATGATCCTTAAGAGTATCACACAACGATTCTTGAGGCAAATTCCAAACCATGCATTTTATTTATAGATTTGTATTAATCTTTTTACACCAAAATTAAATCTGCATGAGAAAATTATTTTTAAGCTCCATTGCTTTGACAATATTTTCAATAAGTATTATTGTTTTCCAATTAAGCTGTCAAAAGCATGTATCAGCACAGAATCCAAACACGGTTGCTTCATCTGCAAATAATTCAGTTGTGCAACAATTAAATAAAATAATCTTTAAGAAAGTTGTTGAGAACAATGACGCACCGTCAGTGCAAATCTGGACTGCGAATTATGATGGAACAAATGCTGTAAGAGTAAAAATTAAATTACCTGATGGCATATCGTTTTCAGATGACATGACACCTGTAATATCACCGGATGGTCAAAAAATATTTTTTACAGCAGGTGCAAGTTCGTTTAATGGAGATTTATATTCTTGCAATACTGATGGTTCAACTGTAACAAAAATTGTTAGTAAAGGTGGTCCTAACAATAATATAATTTTGGGAGAAGCTTATTAATTGTATTACTTATAGCTTTAGGAAATTGACAAGTCTACTGTCTACTAATTATCATGACTATACTCAATTGCCTTTGCTTCAATATATCTTTTAAAACGGGAAAGGTCTTCTTCAACCATTCTTTTTAATTCGGGATTTATAAAACTTGCTACCGCAGAACCAATATAACCAGCCGGTGGTCGGTAACTGATAATCACTGTAACTTCTGTTCCGCCTGTTGTATCTGCAAAAACTATTTTACCTGCGGTTTCAATTTTAGATCCGGGCAAGGAACGCCAACTTAATTCACGGTTTTCATCCTGGTCAATAATTTCTGCATTCCATTCAATTGAAGGCATGCGACCCGGTGTGCTAAGCACCCAATGTGAATGCAATTCATCTTCAACTTTTATCTTTTTAATATGCTTTAAAAAGCGTGGCAATCTTTCAAGTTTGCGCCAGGAATCATATACTAAATTTCTTGGCGCCCTCACAATAAAACAGGTACGAATATTTACTGCAGGAGCATGCATTTGGTATTCTTCTTTTACTATTGATGCCTTAAGCGGGCAATTGCCAGACATGCCGCGATACAAAAAATAAGTTCCGCCATAACGCAACATTGCTTTAATCAATGATTGTTTTTTTCTTGCAGATGCAGCATATAAAAAAGCACCGGCAGCCAGTGAAACTATCCGTTCTGCTTTGCCTACATTAATTACATTAGAGCTTTCATACAGTTTTGTAGCACGTGGCTCAAAAGCATTTCCGCTTAGTTTAAAATTGTGCATAGTAAAAATTCTATTTCTATAATGTAGCAAAGCTCATTCCACTTATTCAGCGGTAATAAAAACTTATATTGTTATTATAATTACAAACATCATTTCAAAATTTACTCACTTATAAACTCCCTTTAGAGCCCGGGTTTCTATCTTCGTTAAATGCTGGCAAGAATTTATAAATCTACAGGCAGTTGGTATATAGCAAAAACCGAAACCGGAGATGTGTACAATGCACGCATTAAAGGTGTTTTTAAAATTGATGAAATTACTTCAACCAACCCTGTTGCGGTTGGCGATTTGGTAGAAATTGAACCGGAAGATGGAACAGGCAGCAATGCAGTGATCAATGAAATTTATGAACGTAAAAATTATATCACAAGAAGTTCACCGCGGCATAAAAAACAACATCATATTATCGCTTCTAATCTTGACCAGGCTTTAATGATTGCAACTTTAAAAGAACCAAAAACTTCACAAGGTTTTATTGACAGGTGTTTAGTTGCCGCGGAAGCATACCATATTCCTTCCGTAATTATTTTTAATAAAACTGATTTATACAAAAAGAAGGAATGGGAAATATTTGAAAAGCTACAGCTTATTTATAATGACATTGGTTATCCCGTACATAAAATAAGCATGAAAACATTTGAAGGTTTAGATGCTGTAAAAAAATTACTTCAACATAAAATAACGTTGTTTTACGGGCATAGCGGCACAGGAAAATCAACTTTCATAAATTATTTATTACCTGCACTGGATTTACGAACAAAAGAAGTAAGCAGTTGGAGTGGTAAAGGAATGCATACAACCACTTTTGCGGAAATGTTTGATTTATCTTTTGAAGGTAAAATAATAGATACGCCGGGCATACGTGAATTTGCGTTAGATGATATGGATCGCAATGAGCTTTCACATTATTTTCCTGAAATGCGAAACGTATTGCAAAATTGCAAGTTCAATAATTGCCTGCATATCGAAGAGCCGGGCTGTGCAGTAAAGCAAGCTGTTGAAGAAGGAAAAATTTATATGGAACGTTATATAAGTTACTATAACATTCTTCAATCAATGCCTGAAAATGATTATTGAGCTTGTCTTAAGCGGCCTAAAATTCTATCAGCATGTTTTTTGTCCTTGCCGTGGTACAATAAAGTTACGCCATTGTAAACACTGTATTGAAGCGACAATTGATTACCACGGTATTTATAATGCCATTCAAGAATATCTGCATCATCTTGTTTACGCAATAAATGTACGTGCCGGGTTTTGCTTAATACCGTTGCAAGGTGATAAAACTGTTGCAGGTTACCGCCTTCGTTTATAACCATTTCGGTCTGTGTTGTATATTCAAACGGTTTCATGTTTTGTAAGTCAGCCATTAGTTAGCAACATCTATTCCATACTATACGTAAAAACCACTACAAGGTTTTTAATTACAATTAAATAATATAGAATACGATAATAAATCTTCTCTGAAGCCTACTGCCGCGGGTTAGCAACAACAGTAAGTTTAGTTGCGGCCTCATCTATCACAACAAGATAGACAAATTGTTTTATTGGTTCGCTGCATTAATTTGAGAAAACCAGGCGGCATATTTTGTATAATTGTTGGCAATGCGTTCAATTTCGCTGTGAAGATTTTCTTTAGAAATTTCTTTTACTTTATGAGCAGGAACACCTGCATAAATTGAACCTTCTTCAACAATAGTTCCTTCAAGCACTACGGCACCTGCCGCAATGATGGAATTACTCTTAATTTCGCATCTGTCCATTACAATTGCTCCCATGCCAATGAGTACATTACTGTGTACAATACAACCATGCACAATTGCATTGTGGCCAATCGAAACATTATCCTCAATCTCTGTGGCATTTTTTTGATATGTGCAATGTATAATAGCTCCGTCCTGGATATTCACCTTGTTGCCGATACGTATATAATTCACATCTCCGCGAACGACCGCATTAAACCAAACGCTGCAGTTATCTCCCATTATCACATCCCCGATAATTGTTGAGTTGGGCGCAAAAAAACAATTTGATCCGAATTGAGGAGTTTTATTTAAACAAGGAATTATAACAGGCATAATATTTAAGTTTGGAGTTTCGAACTTATAGATAAAATGCGATAATAATGAGCATTATTTCAAACAAGGAAATTTTTTTTAAGCATATTGCACAAACTTCCAAAGCGCCGATAGGTTTGGAAATTGTAAAAGCAGAAGGCGTTTATCAATATGATTCAACAGGCAAAAAATATATTGATCTTATTTCCGGTTTTAATGTTGCCAATATCGGGCATTCTAATCCAAAAGTAATTGAAGCCGTAAAACAACAGGCGGAAAAATATATGCACCTGATAGTTTACGGAGAATTTATTGAATCGCCACAAACAGGATATGCAAAACTGCTTACACAACACCTTCCTTCAAATTTAAATTGTGTTTACTTTACTAACAGTGGCGCAGAAGCAACAGAAGGTGCTTTAAAGCTTGCCAAACGTGCCACCAACAGAACAAATATTATTGCATTCAATAAAAGCTATCATGGCAGTACACAAGGCGCATTAAGTGTAATGGGTGATGAATATTTTCGCAACGCATTTCGGCCATTATTGCCGGGAATTATTCATGTTGATTACAACAGCGATGAAATATTTGAATTGATAAATGAAAACACCGCTTGTGTTATATTAGAAACCATACAGGCAGAAAGCGGCATAGCCATTCCTTCAAAAAAATGGATGCAGCAACTGCGTGAAAAATGCACAGAGCAAAACACTCTTTTGATTCTTGATGAAATACAGGCCGGTTTTGGCAGAACGGGAACATTATGGGCTTTTGAACAATTCGATATTGTTCCTGATATTTTATTGTTAGGAAAAGCTTTGGGTGGCGGAATGCCTTTAGGTGCTTTTATTTCAAGCAGAGATTTGATGCAAACATTAAGCTTTAATCCTGCGCTCGGGCATATAACAACATTTGGCGGGCATCCTGTAGGCTGTGCTGCAGGTAAAGCGGCTTCTCAAGTTTTATTAAATAATAATTATATCAAAAACGTAAAATCAAAAGAAGAACTTTTTTTATCACAATTGAATCATCCCTTAATAAAAAGAATAAATCATTTTGGTTTATGGATTTCAGTGCAATTCGATTCGGCTGAAACCGCTCAAAACATTATTCATAATTGTATAAAGAATGGTTGCATTACTGATTGGTTTTTGTTTGCGCCTGATTGTTTGCGTATTGCACCGCCGCTATGTATAAAGGATGAAGAAATAATGAATGCCTGTTCAGTTATTTTAAATGCGATCAACGATCAACAAAAAAATTTTGCTTAATACGCAGTTTTATGATCAGAGTTTACGCATTAAAAAAATAAAAAATTAATTATCCAAAACTAACTGCTGTAAGTAAAAAATATTTATTTTTCACTTTGAAAATTTAAAAAATGAAATCAATTTTACTAACTGTACTCGTTGCTTGTATAGCAACTTTTACTTTTGCCCAGGATTTAAACACTGCACAAATAAACAGGTGTTCAAGCTATGAAGTTTTCCAGCGAATGCTGCAAAGCGATCCTTCATTCGCAAAAAATCAGCAATCTATCGAGCAATTCACACAAAAGTTTTTATCGCGTGGCGGTACTTCTTCCATGAGGACCACAATAGGAACACCAGTATATACGATACCGGTTATAGTGCATGTTGTTTATCACACAACTGCACAAAATATCAGTGATGCGCAGATACAAAGCCAGATCGATGTGCTGAATAAAGATTATCAGAAATTAAATACAGACGTTGGCGGAGTGCCTTCTGTGTGGACAGGTTTAGTAGCGGATTGCCAAATACAATTTTGCCTTGCTACTGTTGATCCAAGTGGTAATCCAACTACCGGTATTCGAAGAGTTTCAACAACAAAAACTTCCTTTAGTGATAACGATGCAGTAAAATACACAAGCAAGGGCGGAGACGATGCATGGCCTGCCGCAGATTACCTGAACCTATGGGTTTGTAAATTAGGTGGCGGGTTATTAGGTTATGCTCAATTCCCGGGCGGTAAAGCTGCAACCGACGGCGTAGTAATTACTTATACAGGTTTTGGAACTGTGGGTTCTGCTAAATCGCCTTATAATTTAGGCCGTTCTGCTACACATGAAATTGGTCACTGGTTAAACTTAAGGCATATTTGGGGTGATGATGGCAGCAAGTGTACGGGCAGCGATTTAGTTGATGATACGCCGAACCAGGGCGGCCAGCATTTTGGATGTCCCAAATTTCCCTTTGTTTCATGCACTAACGGACCGAATGGTGATATGTTTATGAACTATATGGATTACACTGATGACCGCTGCATGTTCATGTTTACAAACGGTCAAAAAAGCAGGATGTATGCAACATTGGTAACCGGCGGTTCACGGCACTCTGTTACTATTTCAGGCAAATGTGCTTCACAAGTTGCAGCTGTGAGCAACAATGCTGTTATACCAAATATAATCAGCGTTGTACCAAATCCTGTAAATAACGGGTCAGCCGCAGTTTCATTTAAATTAGATAAAGCTGCACAGGTTCAATTCATCGTTAGCAATGTTTATGGAAATACAGTTTCTGTTATTAGCGCAGGCAATCAATCAACAGGAGAACATCAAATAAGACCTTCAGAATTTGCCCGCTTCGAAAATGGCGTTTATGTTATAAAACTACTTGCAAACGGACAACAACTTGGTACTACACGTTTTGTGGTAAACAAGTAAAATCTATATTGTTTTATGTTTCAAACCGTCTCATGAAAAGGGACGGTTTTTTTGCAATTGAGAGTTGAACTTTTAATTTATAATTGAATTACGTTTGCGCCTTAATTTTTTAAAATGAGTATAACAGTAGTTGGCACTATGGCTTTTGATGCTATTGAAACGCCTTTTGATAAAACAGACAAAATTATTGGTGGTTCAGCAACGTATGTTGCGTATGCCGCATCAAATCTTGTAAAACCCGTTCAGCAGATTTCTATTGTTGGTTACGATTTTCCGGAAACCGAATTACAAAGTTTGCAGCAAAGGGGTGTTGTAACAGACGGTGTTGTTATCGTTCCTGATAAAAAATCTTTTTTCTGGAGTGGAAAATATCACCTTGATATGAATACACGTGATACATTAATAACAGACCTAAACGTGTTGGCAGATTTTGATCCGCAGGTTCCTGACAGTTACCAGGATTCAGAATATTTAATGCTGGGCAATCTCGTGCCCGCTATTCAGCAAAAAGTTATAGAACAATTTAATAAAAGGCCAAAGCTGATTGTAATGGATACAATGAATTTTTGGATTGAAACAGCATGGGAAGATCTGAAAAAAGTTTTTACGATGGTCGATGTTTTATTAGTGAACGATAGTGAAGCAAGGCAAATAAGCGGAGAGTTTTCATTGGTAAAAGCAGCAAAGAAAATTTTGAAGATGGGGCCTAAATTTTTAATTGTGAAGAAAGGAGAACATGGGGCATTATTGTTTAATGAAAATAGCGTGTTCTTTGCGCCAGCCTTGCCTTTGGAAGATGTATTCGATCCAACCGGGGCCGGTGATACTTTCGCCGGTGGATTTATCGGGCACATTGCAAAAACCGGAAATGCATCTTTCGAAAATATGAAAACTGCAATTATTGTAGGTTCAGCAATGGCAAGTTTTTGTGTTGAAAAGTTTGGAACGCAACGATTAAAAGAGATTTCAATAAATGATATTAATTCAAGGTTAAAGGAGTTCGTTCAGTTAGTAAATTTTGATATTGCTTTGGTTTAATTTATTAACTTAAATAAAGCTGTTGTTAACTAAATTGACTTCATGAGAAAAATTTTGTTCTGCTTATTGAGTATTACTCTTATTGTTTATTCATGCAAAAACAATCCTTTTAAAAATAAGCATGAAGAAATCCAGGTTGATCAAAGCATCACAAAAAAAACTTCATTCAATAATTTATTTATAGACAGCAGTGCTGTAAAAACATTTCTCACAAAGCATCCAGAATACGAAAAGTTTCAACAACAGTACAATGATTTTTATAAGTTGCGCAATTACCAATGTGCATGGTTTGATAGCAGTGGAATAATTGAACAGTCTTTTAATTTTATAAATCTTATTGGGAATGCAGTAAACGTTTATAATGATAGCTCGCTCTTCAACAAACAACTTGCGGATGATGTTGATGCTTTTAAAAAAGATACATCAGATACACTCATTCAAGCAACGCCAAATATTACAGAAACAGAATTAAAACTTACAGGTCAATTTTTTGTATATGCATCTAAAGTGTATAAAGGTGCAGATATTGATATTGAAGAATTGGGCTGGTTTATTCCGCGCAAAAAACTTGATCTCTCTGTTTTACTTGATTCACTTATTATCAATAAATCAGACATACAAAATACAGCTTTGCCATTAAGCGAATCGTATAAAAAACTGCTTGACTATTTACCGGTGTATCGTAAAATAGACCAGGCCGGAAGTTGGGATACAATTGCTTACCCGGCACAATCGTTTCATGAACATGCTTCATCACCTGTTATTCAAACAATCAAACAGAAATTATTTGCATTGGGAGATTTAAATGAAAATGATTCAACAGTTGTTTTTGATTCTTTACTGGTAACAGCAGTGAAAAATTTTCAAACACGCATGGGTCAAAAAACTGATGGTGTAATTGGAACAAGTTTTATTAAGCAGTTAAATGTTTCGCCGGCAAAAAGAATTGAGCAAATAATGGTGAACCTTGAACGTTTGCGCTGGATGCCGGCAATGAATGACAGTTCATCATCCATTATTGTAAATATTCCTGAATATAAAATGTATGTATACAATCAAGGCAATCTTCAGTTTGATATGAATGTTGTTGTTGGCGCTACTGCAACAGGAACTGTAATATTCACAGGTAATTTAAAATACATTGTTTTCAGCCCCTATTGGAATGTTCCGCCAAGCATCATTAAAAAAGAAATTCTTCCCGGCATTGCAAGAAATAAAAATTATCTCGCAGATCATCACATGGAAATTTATGGAAAGAATGCCGGTGGATTGCCTGCAATTCGTCAGCTGCCCGGCAATGATAATGCGTTAGGTCACGTGAAATTTTTGTTTCCTAATAATTTTGATATCTATTTTCATGATACCAATGCTCGTGGGTTATTCAATGCATCAAACAGAAATCTTAGTCATGGATGTATAAGATTAAGCCAGCCTAAAAAATTAGCGATGTATCTGCTGAATTACGATACGACTACCTACAGCAGCCATAATGTTGATAGCTTGATGAATCTTACTAAAGAAAAATGGGTTACGCTAAAAAACCCTGTTCCCGTTATGATAAGTTATTATACTGCATTTGTTGACTCAAATGGCAAGCTTAATTTTCGCAATGATATTTATAAGCACGATTCTGCAATGGCTGCAAAATTATTTACAGCTAATACTAACTTAATCGCTAATAAATAATAATTTTTTGTGACGAGCTTTACTATTTCATGTCATCAGGGTTGCGTCGCAACACTTCTGTATTAATTCTGTTCAGCAACTATTCATCCACCGTTTCGCCTGTATAAGCGCTAACAGGTTCGCAGGTACAAACTAAATTTCTGTCGCCATAAGTATTATTTACTCTTGCAACAGAAGGCCAAAATTTATTCAGCGTAACATAGTATAAAGGAAATGCAGCTTCTTTTCTCGTGTAAGCATGATTCCATTCATCAGCACAAATAACAGCCTGCGTATGCGGAGCATTTTTTAAGGCGTTATCTTTTTTATCAGCTTTACTTTCTTCAATGTTTTTGATCTCTTCTCGAATCGTCAGCATAGCATCGCAAAAGCGATCAAGTTCTGCTTTGTCTTCGCTTTCTGTTGGTTCAATCATAATTGTGCCGGGAACAGGAAAACTCATAGTTGGTGCATGAAAACCATAATCAATCAAACGTTTTGCAACATCTTCCGCTTCTACTTCTGCTGATTTTTTAAACGGACGCAGATCAACTATAAATTCATGTGCGCATGTTCCGTTTGTACCGAGATATAAAATATCAAAATCATTCTCCAACTTTGCACGCATGTAGTTGGCGTTTAAGATAGCATTTTCACTTGCACTCTTCACACCATCTTTACCAAGCATTCTTATATAAGCATAACTGATTAATAAGATCGATGCAGAACCATAAGGCGCAGCGCTTACACTGTTTACCGCTGACTGTTCACCGTTTACCGAATGTCCGGGTAAAAATGGTTCAAGATGTTTTTTACAACAAATAGGTCCCATGCCGGGTCCACCACCACCGTGTGGAATTGCAAATGTTTTATGTAAGTTCAAATGACAAACATCAGCACCAATTAAACCCGGAGCGGTTAAACCAACTTGCGCATTCATATTGGCGCCATCCATATACACTTGTCCGCCATGTTGATGAACGATCTCTGTAATTTCTTTTACCGTTTCTTCATACACACCATACGTGCTTGGATAAGTGATCATGATGCCCGCAAGATTTGCCGCATGTTGCTGCGCTTTTGCTTTCAAATCATTCACGTCAATATATCCATTCTCCAAAGCTTTTACAACAACCACTTTCATTCCGGCCATAACCGCTGATGCTGGATTTGTACCATGCGCAGAAATCGGAATCAACATTACGTTTCTATGATAATCGCCACGACTTTCATGATAAGCTTTGATGGTTAACAAACCTGCATATTCGCCTTGTGCGCCGCTGTTCGGTTGTAAGCTGCATGCATCAAAAGCAGTTATTGTGCATAAATAATTTTCCAGTTCTTTAATTACTTGTTGATAACCTCCGGCTTGTTCTTTTGGAGCAAACGGATGTATTCTGCTCCAGTGATTCCAGCTTAAAGGCATCATCTCTGTTGCTGCATTCAACTTCATGGTACAACTTCCCAAAGAGATCATGGAAGTATTTAAAGAAAGATCTTTATTCTCTAACGATTTTATATAACGCATCATCTGGCTTTCGCTGCGATGAATATTAAAAACAGGATGTGTTAAGTATGATGAAGTTCGCTTTGCAAAAGCAGGAATATGTTGCGGTTCAACATATTCATCAATACCAAAATCAACAGGATCAACATCATTTTCAAAACAGTTGATCAGATCATACAAATCATCAATCACTACCGTTTCATCCAATGATATTCCAATCAGATTTTTATCAATATAACGAAGATTGATCTTTTGTCTTTCTGCTTTAGCATGAATCGCATCAGCATTATCAGCTTTAATAGTTATTGTATCAAAATAATTTTTTGATATAAGCTCAAAGCCTCTTGCTTCAATACCTTCAGCAACAATTTGCGTTAAAACAGCAACACGTTGCGCAATGTTTTTCAAACCATCTGCACCATGAAACACAGCATACATTGCTGCCATATTTGCAAGCAAGGCCTGCGCAGTGCAAATATTTGATGTTGCTTTTTCACGCTTTATATGCTGCTCTCTTGTTTGCAAAGCCATGCGCAGTGCACGGTTATTTTGCGCATCAACACTAACACCAATTATACGACCCGGAACATTTCTTTTGAATTCATCTTT
>JAFBAF010000331.1 GCA_019247895.1 Parafilimonas sp.
CTGTTGGGCCGGTTTGTCATACAGGTGCTGATACTTGTTTTAATGAAGTGAATGCAGGAAGCTTTTTACATCATCTTGAAAAAATAATTGCATCAAGAAAAGAAACAAAACAACAAGGTTCTTATGTAAACAGTTTGTTTGAAAAAGGTATTAATAAAATTGCACAAAAAGTAGGAGAGGAAGCAGTTGAACTTGTGATTGAAGCGAAAGATAATAATGATGATTTGTTTAAAAATGAAGCAGCTGATTTGTTGTTTCATTATTTGATTTTACTGAATGCAAAAGGCATGAGTTTGCATGATATTGAAGAAGTATTGAAAGGAAGACACAGCCCATCCTAAATCCTTCCCGAAGGGAAGGACTTCCTAAGTCTCTAACAATTTGTAATGACTTTGTAAAATCAGGTTCTACAAGCCTTCCCTTTGGGAAGGTTGGATGGGCTTCTTTATCTTCGCGCCCTCATGATGCAAACTCTGGACATATTGCAATCGGCTCACCGCAATACGATTGATTCAAGAATGGAGTTATTAGATTTGAAAGAACAACAAATTCCAGGCTCTGTGCACTATGTTATTCGTCGTTACAGTGCACCAACATTTTTGAGTACAGAAGACAAAGGAATGCTGGTGTATCATTACAGTAAAAATCAACCTGAAGAAAATTTTTTTGAATTGCGTTTTTGCATAACCGGCAATAAATATTGCGCTGAAAAAAATTGCTCGGCTTGTGCTGCGTCACCCAACAACAATTGTAAAAGCACTGATGCGATTGATGTTTTTTCTTTTCATTTTTCTGCCAATTTTTTATACCAGTTTGTACATAATGTAAAGCTTACAAATCGTAAAGATGAAGTGCTTGCTTTTAAACATCCTTATTCATTTCATAAATTGTTTCCTGTTTGCAACCGCAAACGCATGGTGCTGGATGCTTTACTGAATAACAGTTTTAGCGGCGCACTGGAAAACATTTATCTCAACGCTAAAGTGCATGAAGTTTTATTGTATAGTATTGAGTGTTTGATTGAAGAAAAGGAAGAAGGTTTTGCATGTAAATTTTTAGAAGAAGAAAGTGGCCGCGACAGAATTTATAAAGCTCGTGAAGTTTTGCTTGAACACATCGGCAACCCAATTACGATTAAAGAACTCAGCCGCAAGGTTGCTATTAACGAATGTTATTTGAAGAAAGGCTTCAAAGAAATTTTTGGAACCACCATTTTTGATTTTTACCAGCAGCAACGTATGGAACACGCTAAATATCTATTGTATGAAAAAAGTTTAAGCGTAACCGATGTTAGCGATCTGCTTGGTTATTCATCCATCTCGCATTTCTCCGCCGCATTTAAAAAGCACACGGGTTTGAAGCCTTGTGAGTTGCTTAAATAGTTTATAGTTTACAGTTTTTAGTTTGTAGTTATTGGGCTATTAGCAATTGTATTTCAATTGAGCTTTTGTTCCGGCTTTACGTTACAAGTCCTCGCTAGGTTGCGGGCTTTTCACTACAATCCGGCAGCCGTTGAACTGAATATTAGTTTTAAGGTCTGCTTACCATTTTATCTTTTTCTATTATCTTTTCGAGGATAGATTTAATCAACTGGCTTTTCTCATTTTCAGAAATAACCATGGGTGAATTTAAAGATTCGGAAAATACAATTCCATTTTCTAAAAATGTCGCTTTGAATTGAAATAATTGATAGTTTACTTTTTCAATATCAATAGGCTTTATTGTCATCATAAGGTCTTTTAATCTTTCAATTAATCTTTCCGTTTCATATGCATCGTTTATAATAGCTATTGCACTGGAAGCAATGCCCAACCAACCATCCATTAAATCATCTTGCTCGGGAAAGTTTTCATTTATAAGCTCCCAAAATTCTTCCCAATTTTTTACCTCTAATATTTGTATTTTATTTTTCCATATCCATTTTTCAAGATCATCATTTGTTTCATCATTTGCAGTTCGCACCCAATATATATTTTTAATTTCACTTCTGAAATTAGCTATTTGCTCCTTTAGATATTCATCATTCAAACTCATTCCAACAATAAATAAGTTATCATCAAAGGCGCTTTGAACTGCTAATTGGTAAGCTAAGGATTGACTTTGAGATTTATAATCCGATTCTGTAAAAACTGATAATCCATAGCTATCGATGCTTCCATGTGGATGATAAATGTGACGTCTAAATTTTCCTGAATTTTCACCACCTTGATGAGTTATGCTTCCTCGATTTTTAATTAAATTTTTTCCATACGTTTTTATTGAATAAGGACCACTACCATTAGCAAGAACTTGTGATGAAATTTTCTCAACATTGAAATTAATTATAGGGTTCGCTACAGAGCCAAGTTTTGCCATACGTTTAATACAATCAGGAGGTTCGCCTTGATCATTACGTATATGAGAAATTATTGCTTCAGCTACTTTTTTTAAAATGGATTCTCTTATCAATCTCTTAAAATCATAATACTTGATGTTCGAAGCTGCAAATTCCAACCTTTCTTGTATTGTTAAACGCAGATTAGGTAAAATAGTATTTGATCTTTCTTCGAACTGCTTGGCAAGCTCCCGCCAATTTGGTATTTTAATATTTGTGTTCGTCGCTAAATAAGTATCTATTCCAGCTCCTACCCATAAACAATATCCAGAGTTAGCCAATGATTTAATTGTCGTAATCATTCTTAAAAATAATAAGTTTTGATTTCAAAGCAGATTCCCGCTTTCGCGGGAATGACGATGAAGAACTTTATTGTCTTCTACAACCTTAATTAATTTAAGCACAGATTGCTTCGTTCCTCGCAATGATGATCAATGCTCAACTGCTAAAAACATCAATAGCACAAAAGCTTAATCACGGCGAATGAAAAAACGTGTTGAATATCGTTTTTTCTTGAACTTATTTTGGTTACTTTTTTTCTTTCAAGAGAAAAAAAGTGACAACTAATAAATATTAAACATTGAGATTGCCGCTTTTGCGGGAATGACGACGAAGAACGTAATTGTACTTTGATTTCTTTCAAGAGAAAAAGTACGTATATATTTGGCGAATGAGTTTACAAGATAAATTAAAAGCCATGTTTCAATCAAAATCAGAAGAGCAAGAAAAATTTTTGGAAGAGAATGCAAAAGCAGAAGGCGTTACAACATTGCCATCAGGATTACAATATATCATTTTACAAAATGCAAAAGGCGAAAAACCAGGGCCACGGTCAATGGTTACTGTACACTATGAAGGCAAACTAATCAACGATAAAATTTTTGATAGTTCTTATAAACGCGGACAACCTGCAACATTTGGTGTGTACCAGGTAATTCCCGGCTGGACAGAAGCACTGCAACTAATGACCGTTGGCAGCAAGTGGAGATTATTTATTCCATCAAATTTAGGTTATGGCGCAAGAGGTGCAGGAAGTTCTATTCCACCAAATTCAACATTGATATTTGATGTTGAATTATTAGGTATTCGTTAGCGCTCTTTAAAAAAATAAATTTATTTTTAAGCTAAAAGTGCTTTTGCTTTTTTAGTAATTACATCACTAATTGCACTTTTAAAAAAAGAAACAGCAAACGGCAGATCAGAATTTATTTGCACGTTAGAATCGTTAACAACAATATCTCCGGCAAGATTAAATCCTTTAGCTTTAAAGCTAAACTTTCCATTATTATTTCGCCAGCTTTCATGTACATCTGAGATCATGTCTTGATGTTCCTGTTTCAAATTTGATAATAGATTTTTTATTCTTGAAAGCGCTTCTTCTTTTGAAAGATTGTGTGGTATATTTAAGTTGAGTGAAGACATACAATAAATTTATAGTTGAAAATATTTGCCTGTTAAATCAAGCTGAAATAATATCTAACTCTTTAACCTGCTTCTTATATTTATTCGGTAAAACAAGATCTTTTAACATGCCATCCAGCTTTATTAACCTGCTCAATTTATAGGCCGGAATTACTGCATTCATCATAGAAAATTTATTAAAGCCGAGTAAATCATGTACACGTTTCGGCACCAATAGTTTTTGCGCCTCGATCAATATATAATAACGAAAAGCACCCAAATGTTTTTTGTATTGTTTGAACAGATCAACAGTGTATTTACCTTTTGCCAAATCATTTTGTAAATGTTTTTCATAATCAACTTTCCATTCAACATAATTTGAAGGCAATTCTTTTAAATACATTCGGGAACCAACTTCATAAAACACATTGAACACTTCCTGCTTTTCATCATCACTTAATTTTCGTTCCAACAATTCATACGATGCAATTGAATAATGAATCAACATATACAATACATCTCTGTAAGCCCAGTCAGGAATTTTACTATTGCGGTTATTTTCAACAGCAGTATGAATGCTTGTTATTCTATCAATTGATTTGTACGCCTTTTCTGATTCAGAAAAAATAATAGCTCTTGAATATGTAACAGTAGAAAATAATCTTCCGATAGGATCTGCAGGTAACTTTCCTGTGAAGTATAACCAGTCAACAGCTTTGTTCAAAGCAAACTCAGCCGCAGAACCTGCAAAGATGAACATCACAGTATCAGCTTTGCCCCAAATTTTTCTTACAATTGAATCTTGCTTAACAAAGGGTTTAACTGCTTGCACTTTTTATAATTGAACAATGCAAATAAACGCAAATATTAAGTGAGGTTTTCGTTAATGATTTTATTTGCATCTTCAATCAAATTTTCTCTTCATCAACCTGGAAAAATGTTGCAGCATATTCGGCAAGAAATTTTTTTCCAACCAAATTATAAGCAATCCATTCTTGCTGCAATGGCAATAAAACTTCTACTGCATTAACATCAGGAAAAGTTTTATAATCAAAGCGGGTGCTTTGTGTACTAATATAACCTGTGTAATAGTATTGCATGTTGTGTGATAAAGCATATTGCATTTTTTGCAGCATCAAAAATTTTCCTAAACTATAAGATTTATATGCAGGATGATAAACATTCATAATGCCTGCAATTGTATTGCTGCCTTTATCAAAGTAGCCAACAGCAATCAATTTTTTATTATCATAAACCTTTATCATTTTAGAATCGAAAGGCATATCTAAAGCGTCGGTATGCAAGTAATCTTTACAGCTTTCAGAAACAATAAACGAAACATGGTTTTTATAGAGCGCATATAACTTTTCAATTTCATCGTCAACGAAAGCATCAGTAATATTCACATTAAAAGCTGAACACTTTTTCAAAATGTTCAAAGCATTTTTACTAAGCTTCACTTCTTGTACAAGCGTTCTTAACCAAAACACCGGTATTGTAAATGTTTCATAATTGATGGCTGTTTGATTGCAGGTAAACATTAAATGCTGCATGCGGTAAAAACCTTTCGCTAATAAATCATCAAGCGTTTTATTTTTAAAACCCTCTTCTGATGCAAGTATATATTTAAAATCGTCCACCAAAATGTTGTTAAGTTTATGCATTATAATTAAATGCAGCTTATAAACTAAGTTATCAATGTTGCATTAAAAATCATGCAGAATAAGCTGTTTCAACAAACATGCATAAAATAAAGTGTACATAAGTACATTTGCAACCACTTTTTTAGAAAAATGAAGATCACAGAGCATATCAGCAACGCAAAGGACACTTTGGTTTCTTTTGAAATTTTGCCGCCGTTAAAAGGTAAAAGTATCAATTCAATTTACGATCATCTTGATCCATTGATGGAGTTTAAACCATCATGGATAAATGTTACTTATCACCGCAGCGAAACAGCTTTCAAAAAAAAGAAAGATGGCAGCTTTGATAAAGTAGAAGTGCGTAAACGTCCTGGCACTGTTGGCATTTGCGCAGCCATAATGAACCATTATAAAATTGATGCAGTGCCGCACATAATTTGTGGTGGATTTTCAAAAAGAGAAACAGAAGATGCATTGATTGATCTGAATTTTTTAGGTATTGATAATGTGCTGGTGATTCGTGGTGATGCTGAAAAAAATTCTGCTTCATTTGAGCCGGAGCCAGATGGTAACCGTTATGCAAGTGAACTGTTGCAACAAATCGTAAACCTTAACAGCGGTATTTATATTGATGAAGATATTCGTGATGGAGGAAGAACAAATTTTTGTATTGGCGTTGCCGGTTATCCTGAAAAACATTTTGAAGCACCCAACCCTGAAATTGATATGCAGCGGTTGAAAGAAAAAGTTTGCTGTGGTGCGGAATACATTATGACACAAATGTTTTTTGACAATCAAAAGTTTTTTGATTTTGTAAAGAAGTGCCGGGAAAATGATATTAATGTTCCAATCATTCCGGGTTTAAAACCAATTACAAGCCGTAAACAATTATCTGTATTACCAAGAATATTTCATGTTGATATTCCAACAGCTTTATCAGAAGAAATTACGCGCTGCAAAAGCGATGAAGACAGCGAAAAAATCGGCACAGAATGGTTGATTGAACAAAGTAAAGAGCTGAAAAAATTTGGTGTACCTGTTCTTCATTACTATACCTTGGGCAAACCAAGAGTTATAAAAAATGTTGTAAAGGAATTGATGTAAAGCAGTTAATTTAATTAATAGCAAAATTAAAAAAGCAATCTTTTTTAATTATAAACTTGTTACTACTTTCCTGCTTTAAAGAGCGTTATATGAAGTTGACTAAATTATTACCTGGCTGCTGTGTGTTGTTTATGATTTTATCATGTAACAACAGGCATACTTTCTTTGAAAAAATCTCTCCTGCACATTCGGGTATTTATTTTGAAAATAAAATAGTTGAAAACGATTCAATAAATCCTCTTGATGTTGTAAATATTTACAACGGCGGTGGTGTTGGCGTTGGTGATTTTAATAATGATGGAAAACAAGACATCTTTTTTACAGGCAACATGGTTCCATGCAAATTGTATCTTAATAAAGGCGGTTTCAAGTTTGAAGATATCACGAAAAAAGCAGGCGTTGATGGAATGAACAGGTGGGCAAGAGGTGTATCAATAATCGATATTAATAATGATGGATTACCGGACATTTATATCTGCAATACTATTTATAGCGATTCGATGAGAAGACGCAATATTTTGTATGTGAACCAGGGGCCGGATGATGATGGCATCCCGCATTTTAAAGATGAAGCCGCAGCCTATGGGTTAGATATTAATGTACAATCGACCATGGCAACCTTTTTTGATTATGACAATGATGGCGATCTTGATATGTACCTGACGGTTAATGAAGCTTCAACAGGTTATGATCAATCTGTATTCAGCCAACGGGATAAATCTACTGATCAAAGGTCAAGTACCGGGAGGTTGTATCGTAACGATTGGAATAGTGCTTTAAAACATTCATTTTTTCATGATGTTTCAACCCTGGCAGGCATTGTATATAATGGCTATGGCCACGCTGCAACTATCTGCGATATAAATAATGACGGATGGAAAGATATTTATGTTTCGGATGATTTTATATCAAACAATATTTTGTATATCAACAATCATGACGGCACTTTTACAAACCGCACCAAAGAATATTTTAAGCACACTTCCTTTAATTCAATGGGGCAAGATATAACCGACATCAATAACGATGGTTTACCGGATGTGATTGAACTGGACATGGCTCCGCAAAATAACCTTCGCAAAAAAATGATTTCAGGTGCCAACAGCTATATCACTTATCAAAATTTTGAAAGCTTCGGTTACCAATATCAATATGTTCGTAATACTTTACAATTAAATCAAGGGCCGTCGTTAAAAGAAGGCGACTCAATAGGGAACCCGGCATTTAGTGATATTAGTTTTTTAAGCGGCATCGCACAAACAGACTGGAGCTGGACACCACTCGTTGCAGATTTTGATAATGATAGCTATCGCGATATTATTATAACTAACGGTTTTCCCAAAGATGTAAGTGATCATGATTTTGTTGCTTACAGAAAAGATGCAACGGGGCTTGCTTCAAAAAAAGAAATCATTTCTCAAATACCACAGGTTAAAATACATAATTATGCTTATCACAATAACGGCGATCTGACTTTCACCGATGAGTCAGGTAACTGGGGGTTTACTACTCCAACATTTTCAAACGGTGCCGCTTATGCAGATTTGGATAACGATGGTTATATGGATGTCATCATTAACAATATTAACGACAAAGCTTTTGTTTTTAGAAATACCGGAGGAGGGCATGAAGATGAAGAAAAACCTGCGCATTTCATGCAAATAAAATTTAAAGGCACGGCACAGAATATAAACGGCATTGGAGCAGTTGCAACTATTTATTACAGTAATAAAAAGCAGGTATATGAAAATAATCCTTATCGCGGCTATCTATCAACTATGCCTTGCATGGCACATTTTGGTTTAGGCAAAACAGAAACCGTTGATTCTATTATTATTCAATGGAACAATACTTTAAAGCAAAAACTAACTAATATTAAAGCTGATCAAACCATTACTGTAAATATTAATGATGCGTCACCAACAAATTATCAACCGCAGTTAATTGATTCAACTTCTTTATTTAAAGAAATAACAAAAGCGAGCAATATCAATTTTTCAAATTCAGATTTTGACTTCATCGATTTTAATATCCAAAAATTATTGCCACATAAACTTTCAGAATACACACCAGCGCTTGCCGCCGGTGATGTTGATGGCAACGGTTTGGATGATATTATTATCGGAAGCAATCCAAACAATCATGCACAAATATTTTTGCAGCAGGCAGATGGAAAATTTATTCAAAAAGATATATCGCCTAAAATGCCGGTAACGCCGCATAAAGATGAAGGCATTCTCATGTTTGATGCAAATGGTGATGGCAAACCGGATGTTTATATTAGCAGCGGCGGTTATCAGTTCCAATCTGGCGCCGCTGCTTACCAGGATCACTTATACATCAACGATGGTAATGGCAACTTTAAAGAAGACACTACTGCGCTGCCAAAAAATTATACAAGCAAATTATGTGTGCGTGCATTTGATTATAACAACGATGGAAAGCTTGATCTGTTTATTTCAGGCCGCGTTGATCCGTGGCATTATCCCAAACCTGTAAGCAGTTGCATTTTAAGAAATGATTCAAAA
>JAFBAF010000338.1 GCA_019247895.1 Parafilimonas sp.
TGCGCATAATCAAAAGGATCATCTTTTTTAAAGTAGATTGAATATTGGCCGCCTTCCGGCCCTAACCAAAACCGCTCTTCGCCGCCAACAGGATTAAATTGTTTTTTCTTTTCTGCAGATGAAAGTAAATTATAATTCAGCCAGCCAAAGCTTATACCGCTGTCTCCATTTGCAGTGCTTGTAAAAACTCTGCCCTGGTAATCTGCACACAACAAAACTTTTGCATCGTCATTTTGCAATTCAATTATTTTCTTTGCATGATTTTTTATAAAGTTCGCATCATATCCATAAGTTCCTTTTCCAAAAGATGAATCGTTAGGTGTTTGCATCGTGTTTTGCGTATTGTTGTTGCAGGCAGTTAAGGTAAAAATCGAAAAATAAAATACAAAAATTAGTCGCATATAGCTTCTAAAAATACAAAAGGTTTTGCGCTGAAGTTTAATTCAACACAAAACCTTTTTTATGAGAATGATTGATTTATTTATTTGTACCTGTAGAATCAGCTTCAGGAGCTTTATTAATTAACTCCATAAACTGATCAAGCTTAGGCGTAATGATAATTTGTGTGCGCCTGTTTTGCATTTTACCGGCATCTGTATCATTACTGGCCACAGGATTGTATTCGCCGCGGCCACCTGCTGTTAAACGTTTCGGATCAACACCAAACTGGTTTTGCAATGCCTGCACAACCGATGAAGCTCTTAATGCACTCAGATCCCAGTTGTTGCGAATGTTAGGTTTTGAGATAGGAACATTATCTGTATTACCTTCAATCAACACTTCAAAATCTTTATAATCTGTAATGATCTTTGCAATCTTTGATAATGTTTCATTTGCCTTATCAGATATTTCATAGCTGCCGGATTTGTACAGCATGTTATCAGATAAAGATATATATACAACACCTTTTAGCACCTGCACATCAACATCCTGCATTTCTTCTCTGGTCAGCGATCTTGTAAGATTATTGGTTAGCACCATATTTAAAGAGTCACTCTTATTTTTTGAATTCACCAACTGCTGAATATATTTATTGGATGCATTAATCTCATCAATCAGTTTAGAAACATTTGTGTTACCAGAACTGGTAGAAGTGAGACATTGGTCTAAAGAAGCTTGCAAAGATTGCAGGTGGCTGCGTTCTGATCGCAACTGGTCTTGAAGGCTTGCTATTTGTACATTGGCTGCACCAAGATTATTTTTGCAATTTTCATTTTCCTGGGAAATGCCATTTAATCTTCCTTGCAAGGCGCTGTTATCCGCCTGTAATGCCTGGTATTTTTTAGTGCTTACGCAGCTTGCAGCAAAAATAGCTACGGCACTAATCATTAACTTAAATGTAATTTTCACGATATTATTTTTTTGGTTATTAAATCAGGTTGCTAATTACAAAATTCTCACCAGCTTTTGTGTTTTACGTTAAACATCTGAATAAATACTCAGTTATGAAGAATTACCATTTAGAAACGAGAACTATAATTACCGAATAACTACTAAATATTCTTTTTTTATTCACCAACTCATACATGTGGCAATCATTACATTTGTGCCATGCGAAAAATAGCAGTTGCAAAAGGTGATGGCATTGGTCCTGAAATTATGGATGCAGTGCTGAAAATTTTTTATGAAGCGAAAGTTCCATTGGAATATGTAACCGTTGAGATGGGCAAATGGGTGTTTGATAAAGGTTATAATACGGGCATGACGCCCGAAGCCAAACAAGCCATTGAAACACTTGGCATTTTATTTAAAGGCCCTATGGAAACTCCAAAAGGCAAAGGTGTAAAAAGTATAAATGTTACTGCACGCAAAACATGGAACACGTATGCCAATACAAGAACATTTCAAACATTACATGGTGTTGATACTGTTTTCAGCAAAGCAGAAATTCCTATTGATATAACAGTTGTGCGCGAAAATATTGAAGATACATATGGTGGTGTGGAGCATATGCTTACCAACGATGTTGCTTTAAGCCGCCGGTTTATTACACGGCCCGGAAGCATGCAGGTAATTAAGTATGCGTTTGAAATGGCGAAGAAGAAAAAAGCAAGACGTATTACCTGTGCACACAAAGCAAACATCATGAAACTTACTGATGGTTTATTTTTGGAAGTGTTCCAGGAAGTGGCGAAAGATTATCCTGAATTAAAATCAGACGATGTTATTGTGGATGATCTCTGCATGAAACTCGTTACACGTCCTGATAATTTTGATGTGATCGTGTTAACCAATTTGCAGGGTGATATTGTTAGTGATCTTTGCGCAGGCTTGGTCGGCGGTTTGGGTTTTGCTCCATCCGCAAACATCGGCGATCACATTTGCATATTTGAAGCAGTTCACGGAACGGCACCGGATATTGCCGGAAAAAATATTGCCAATCCAACAGCTTTGTTATTAAGCGGCATCGGCATGTTGCGTCATCTTGGTTTTATGGAAAGCGCCGTGAATATTGAAAACGCTTTACTCTATACACTGGAACAAGGCATTCATACCGGCGACTTCGGTAATAAATCTATTCCTGCTAAAAGCACAACAGAATTTGCGCAGGCCATCATTAACAACTTTGGAAAAGAACCTCAACAAGGCGCAAAGGCTTTAATGAAAGATACACCTGTAACAGAAACGCATTTTCAGCTTGAAAAAAATCCAATGCTTGAATCAAAAGATTCTGCAACAGAAAAAATTATCGGTGTTGATTTTTTTATTGAAAGTAATGAGCAGCCAGTTACCATAGCCAATAAATGTTTGAGACACGGTGGTGTAAAATTTAAACTCATTAACATTAGCAATCGCGGTACACAGGTTTGGCCAACAGGTTCAGTGTACACTAATTTGGTTAATCAATATAATGTACGTTTCGAAAGTATTGATGATTCACCAATGAAACAACAGGATGTTTTAGGTTTGTATGTAAGTCTTAGCGGCGATTTTAAAATTTGTTCATCTGAATTATTATTGTTGTTGGGCGATAAACGGGCATACAGTTTGGCACAGGGACAATGATCTTAAAATGTTCTGCGATATGAACTTCTTAAGCATTCCTAAGCATTCTTGCAAATTTGATGAATGAATAATTCGGGTCGCCTGCCTCAGAAATTCGGACATATAAAATCAAAATCCTGCAAAACAGAAGAAGTTTCACAGGATTTTTTCAAGATGCAATATCGATCTACTTAGCTATTACCAGCTTAAAAATTGCGGTTTGATTAACCATTGCATTGATCACCCTTACTATGTAGATGCCATTTGCGAGGGACGGAACAGCTGCAGGCAATGCATAAGTTAAATGACCTCCTTTATACTGTATTTTTCCTGTTGAAATTTTTTCTCCTTTATCGCTATAAATGGCAACCTCGTATTTTCCCGGAGGCATATTAATAAATTCCAGCTTTGCATTTTTAGCGGCATTTACCGGGTTTGGCGTAAGGTTTATACCAGAAGCAGGAATGGTTTGTGAAATGCCTGTTTCATCCGGATTTTTTTGATTAACAGCTTTTGTAACCGGAATCGGGTTGGCTTCCATTTGCCGGTTAAATACGATCATAAAACGATTACGGTAACTATTTGTATCGGCGTTTCCATTATTATCAATTGCGACCTCAAAATTATATAAGGAAGTATCATACAGATCAATCTCTGTTTCGGTATGCAGGTATCTATCTATTATCCATCCCTTTGCAGGAAGGCTCCCGGGCAGGTTCATTGAATATATTCTTAATGCGTATGGTTGTTTATAAAGATACAGTTTTAGAAAGAGTGTATCAGATAATACAGGAATCGGCCTTGCTTCGACTACAAAATTATTTGTATCGCGGCTTAATGCCATATTCTCAGTAAAGTTCCACAGTTTTGGTGCATCAAATTTATCACGCCCGCCGGAAAAAATGTTTCCATAAACTGCCGTAACCCCATCCGTTACCTTCATGCTGTCTTGCGGTACAACAAGCTGTACAAATATGGCGGGCCTGGGTAGTCGCTTTTGCGTACTGAACTCGTAAGCGGTTTTAGCATTTTGCGGAAATGTAACAGAAGTAATGCCGCCAGTAGACTGAACAAAAAATGCCTGCCCGCTTTGTATAACCGGCAACGTAGATGTTGTATAACTTCCGCCCGTAGTTATTGACCAACCCACCGGGTTAACAAAACTATATGTAACATATGCGCCCACTCCGTGGCCCATTCCCCCAATCTTCGGATCCCAAACATAAAAATAAGTGGGATCGGCATTATTGATCTGCAGTTTGCTAAAATCAACAGGAGCAGCAAAAGGGTTGCCCACAAACAAATATTCATTATTATTTAAAGTTGTTGATACAGGTGTTACTGATGCTCCTGCAATTTCATTTAATTTTCCTTTTGCTCTTAATGTTGTGGCTGTAAGCGATGCATTTGTTCCCTGTGACAGATCCACCGAGCGGTCGCCTCTTATAAACAAACAATACGCTGAATTATCTGTAAGCTTTACAGTATTTGTATGAGGGGCATATGTTGACCATGTTTTTGTTGAATAATCCCAAATTTTAAGAGATGGATTATATGTTATGTTCACATCATATCCGTTGCATATGCAATTATCAAAAGTTATTTCTGTACCATAACCAGGCTTCATATTATACGCATTAGGAGGCAAACCGTATGAACTAACATTTGGAGTGGGATAAGGTAAATTTCCTGACTGTCCTTCCTGCCATGCATCAAATATAGTTTGGGTACTTGTTGCATTAAATGGAACACCTAAGAAGCGCCATGCTCTTTGTACCGGGGGGATATATCTTTCAACGGTAACATCGCCGTTAATTGTTCCTGAAGATTGACCGATCATGGCATCTCCGTATGCATCTGATTTTAAAGAAAGAAAACCAGCCGCATTAATAACTCCTCCATTTGAGGTTAGCGTTCCAAAAGTGTTTGCATGTGCGCCATCGCTGGCTGTGATATTCAAAGCGCTGCCGAGGGTAAGATTTGCTCCATTGTTAATAGTAAAATCCTTCAGATAATTTGCAGCGGCGTTGAAGAAAATTGTTCCGCTACCACCTGCAATTAAGTTTGAAGTTACGCTGCCTTTTAAAGTTCCACCGCTGCCGGCAAAGCCGCCATTTATCGTTAACGTATTTCCGTTAATATCTAAAGAACCGTTGGATAATGTGAGCGTGCCAGGAACAGTTCTGTTTGCTGCTATTTGTATTGAATTGGTATTTGTAACCGAAATGTTTTGCGGAACGCCTGAGCCAACAGTGCTACCACTACTATTCCATTCAAGGCTTGTATTGTAAGATGCAGGAGTTGTTTTATTATATGTTAATGCAGATAAACTACCGCTATAAACAGGCACAGCGCTAACTGAACCATTGTCATTTAAAGTTAAGTTTCCATATATTGTTGAAATAGCACCAAAATTGACATCTTTATTTGCAGTAGCATTGAAAAAATTAGCTGTACCTGTGCCGGTTACCGTAGCATTGGTTGTTGAAAAAGTCGCAGTATTATTACTTCCATTATAAATACTGCTGTGAAAGAAATTCATACTGCCACCTGTAATAGTAAAACTTGCACTGGAATTTAATGTGGTAGCAATACTTAGCCCGGCACCATCTCCAATTACTAATTTGCCCAAGGTAGTTGTGCCAATCCCGGTGAAAGTTTCAGTAGCGGCTGACTTATCAAAAAATGTAGTGTGGGATGCATTTTGAGTAAATGCACCATTATTTAAAAAGCCGTTGGCGATATGTGTATTTCCAGCCGAGGCCGTTAAATCCGAAAGCGTGGTCCCGGAATTAATTTGAAGATTATAAAAGTATTTCGACCCAACCCCTTCAATGGTAGTTGAAAAACTTGGCGAAAGACCGTTAAAAATAAAGGTGGATGTATTACCAGGCGCATTCATGTTTCCGGCTGTAATCCTAAATTCATCATTAATAGTATTTGTAGATGTACCAAAGTCAGTTATTGCACCAGAATTATTTAAGGTAACATCGTAAAATGTAGTTGTGCCTGATACAGTTTGCGTTCCACTCGCAGCATCAAAATTAACACGTCTGCCATTGGCTGTAAATAACCCGCTATTTGTCCAATTACCTGCAATGTATAAATCTCTTGAGCTACCTGCAACAAATTGTAAAGTTGTTCCACTGCTTATATTAAGATTTCCTGCCAATGCTCTGTTGAATCCTCCGGAATTAGGAATTGTAACTGTTCCATTTTGTATAGTAACATTTTGCGGAACACCTGCTCCTGGTGTTATCGAACCTGACCCACCCTGGTACCATTCATTGCCTGTAGTTACTGTTTCATTATAAATTAATGTTGAAGAAGAAGTATAGGTAATAAGATGAGTAGATGCGCCACTGACAGTACCTCCTGTATTCAGTAATAATATTCCTGTAACTGTTGATGATGTTCCAAAATCAACAGAACCATTAAGTGTTACATTATTAAAAGTGATGGTGCCTGTAACAGTACCGGTACCTGCAAAAATAACAGCGCCGGTGGTACTTGCAGTAGCGTCAAAAGTTCCGCTGTTAGTGATACTACCACTGTTAGCAATCGTAAGATTGCCTGTACCCTGCATAGTTAATGAGGCCCCACTACTGATAGTCATTGTTTTC
>JAFBAF010000246.1 GCA_019247895.1 Parafilimonas sp.
CTATTTTGGTTTGATCACTCATTTGAAACCGGTTTTAAAACAGAAGAATCTGTTACCGATGATATAATGGCTGTTTTGTTCTTGCTTGATTTTTTTGTAAATAACGAATCTTTTAATTTTAAGAAACGTGATTCATACAACCTGAAACTAAGCTCGG
The DNA here is from genome assembly GCA_019247895.1 of Parafilimonas sp. Lineage (GTDB taxonomy): Bacteria > Bacteroidota > Bacteroidia > Chitinophagales > Chitinophagaceae > Parafilimonas. Next base: position 158 of record JAFBAF010000246.1, read on the forward strand.
CGAACGCATAAACGATAAACACATAAGGAATAAAAACTAAAACTTTTAAACCAAGATTTTCGGTTGTAAAAAATCGGTTGCAAACATATACGAGAATCGCCCAATGAAATAAATACATACCGTAAGAAACTTTGCCGATGCGCACCATCCAATTGCTTTCAAGCAACTTTCGAACAGAAGCAAAAGCTTTATGACTATGCATACTTATAATGCAAAGAATAAAAGATGCAAACAAAAAATTCAGGCAGCTGTAATGCCAAACATGTTCATACAATTGTGTTTGCCCATGATTATAACCAAGATCATTAAAATAATAATTGCCTGAATCAGTATAAATAAAATTGATGATGCCGGCCCCAAATGCAATAATCAATGCGATAAAAAATACAAACTGCGGCTTTTTAATTCTTTTATGCAGCGATAAAACAGGAATAAGTCCGCCCATAAAAAAAGCATCCAAATGGCTTAAAGTGTTCCAATAAACTGAATCCGCAACAACAGCGGGCGAAAGACCTTTATATTTATAATATTCACCTAAAAAAAATCTTGTAACAGGAGAAATTGCAATTACAACTACCATTAAATACTTAATAAATTTTGGAGGGCACAAAAACATAATTAATGGAAAGAATAAATAAAACTGTTCTTCTATTGAGAGCGACCATAAATGGGTAAACAGCGGGTTGCCCTGCCATTGCGGTAGTGATCTTGTATAATTAAATGTATAAGTAAAAAGGTAAGGAGCGTAATTAGAGTAATAAGAAGGAAAGTGAAAAAATAAATAGCATAAACTTATAAATAGCAAATAACCGAAATACAATGGAAAAATTCGTAATGAACGTCGTACCCAAAACTTTTTAAACTTGAACGATAGCGGTGCATCTTTTTGTTTTTCTTTCCATAAAATTCCTGTTATTAAAAAACCGGATAAAACGAAAAATAATTGCACACCAAACCAGCCAAAGTGTGTAATCTCGGCATGAAAACTCATCACTAAAATAATTGCAATAGCTCTTACGCCATCCAAACTTTTTATATATCCGTTGTTTTCACTCATCTGCTTCTAATAATATTTAACCGTTACATCTGCCGGCAACGATTTTTGATATGTTGCAAGATTCTCTTTTAACAAAGAACTATTATTTAAATCTACTGCATAAAAAGAAACTGTTGCATCACCGCAGATCACATTATTTTGTATTTGCCAGGTTGCAACCTTATTCCATTTCTTCAGCAAAGATGAATCAAACCAGCTATCATACACAATTGCAATTTTTACATGATTGTTTTTAGTAACTGCATCTAAAAAATCCGGCGTTGCCACATTATCTTTTTTTGCTTTTGCCACCTGCATATTTGCCAATCCCCACAGATCAATCACACGGCTTTGATTAAAATACGAAACTGCACCAATATCATTTACAGCAAGCGTATCTGTGTTATAGTATTTTTTTACAAAGTTTCCCATCTGGTATTGCTGTTCATAAATATTAATGCAAGCCTGCGATGCTTTTGAATAGGCAGCTGTGCTTCTTAATATCAAAGGAAAAAAAAGAAAAAATGTAACTAACAGTAATACTGGTAAAAGCGCCCTATTTTCTCGTAAGCGCAATTGTTTATAATACCTGGAAAATAAAATGGATACGAAAACGGTTGAGCATAAAATAAGATAAGCTTCATATCGGTAAAACCAACCTGTTTTTGCAAATGAAAGCTGCAATAATGTACAAACGATAAGAAATAATGCTATTAATTTATAAGCCATTTGATTTCTTATTTGCTGCTTGAAGAACAAATAAACTAATGGTAAAATCAATAATAATCTTTGCGTGGCTAAAGCTGTGATGCCGCTTTTTGCAGTGGTTAATTTATCTATTAAGATATTGCTGATGAAATTTATGAAACCATTGCCATGTAATTCAACGGGGCTTGCTTTTAATAAAACTGAATTTGGTAGAAAATAACTGCCTTTTGTTATTGAGAAGATTCCAAAAACTACTAATGGCAAAATTGAAATAAAGCCAAGCATAAATGCAGTGAAAATTTTGCTGTAATACAATAAAGTACAACATGCAATGGCTATAAGAAATAATCCTTCATAGCGTAAAGCGCATGACAGCATTCCATAAATAAATAAGCTAACAGGAAATTTTGTTTTTGAAGAATCAGTTTTATTTATCCAATCACAAAAATTAAAAATGAAAAGAAAGGAAAACAAGCACTGCAACGTATGTTCCATTCCACTGACAACTATTATTGGCAGCGGCGTGAAAAATATCACAAGCAATAAAATAAAAAGCTGCACGATGAAATTAATATTTTCCTTCTGCAATCTGTTTTGAATTACAAGCAATAAAATAATTCCAGCAATAAGATTTATAATTAACGGAATTAATGTATGTACTGAAAATATTTTAAATAAACCGCTTAAAATTAATGTATATAAAACAGAAGATGATGCGGATTGAAATTCGTTGGTGGAAATTCCCCAGTTATTATGCAATGCTAAATTTTTAGCAATTGACATGTGTATATACGTATCATCAAGCGGGTAAATAGGTATGCCGCCTGTAACGTTTAAAACGTTTAATTCAATTAATATTATTGGAATTACTAAAGCGAAAACAGATAAGAATAGTACAATAGTTTTATTCCTTATTATTGAAGTTGATTGCACAGGATATTATTTAAATGCATCTTCCAGCTTTCTGCCGATGAGTCTTTCTAATTCAACTCTTATAAGATCTTGCTGCAACTGCAGGTTAATAACCTTTACCTGCTCGTCATTATATTTTTTTGAAGCTTCATTATAAGCATCTAATGTAGCGGTACCATCTTTAAATTTTTGTTCAACCTGTAAAAAATTTGCCTGCTCATCATCTACCACCTGGTTTTGTATTGCCAATAATTTTTCGTTGGCTTTATATTCTTTGTAGTTAATTAACACACTTGCTTTAATTTGTTTTGCCAATTCCTGTTGCTGGCTCTTTGCTATCAATTCAGATTCTTTTGTAATTTTTACATCAGTACCGTTTAAAGCAATTAAACCCAAAGGAATATTAACACCGATAAAATATTTAGGATATACATAAGCTGTAGTGCCGCTGTTGGCTGGCTTTGAAAAACTTTGATCATTATAAGTTGTGGAAAGCGTTAAAAGATTTAGCCACGCACTTCTTTGCTTTTTTAGCTGGTATTCAAAAATCTTTTGCTGGTGCATTGTTTGCTCATAGTTGGGCTGCGCTAATGCAAGTTGTACCAGCCTGTTTTCCAAAATGGTATCTTCATCAGTAGTGCTGCTAATTAAGCTTTGTGCAGTTGATTGATTCGATACAGTTTTTTTAGGTGTTGTATCTGCCAATATTTGGTTTTGCTGTACAATGCTTGCTGTGGTTGCTAAGCGTGATGTTTGAGCATGCAAGCCAGATGCTGCTACAAAAATTAATGCAAGTAAAAGCGACTGTTTGGTTGCGTTAAAGTTTTTCATTTTTCTGTTTTTTGTTTTCGGATGAATGCGCCGGCACACATATCATTATCGATAGCTAATTTCATGAATGCGCATTGTGAATAAGAATATCCGGATTTTCTGAATTAATAATATTATTTGTTATTGGTTTTTCTTTTTTAATAAGATCTCTAAGCCTTAGCGATAGCGCTATTAACGGGTAATATACAACGGTATCTGTAATTTGCCCAATAGCATCTTGCGCAAAATCGGCTATATAGAACGAAAATAAAAACGCACAACATGCGGCAAAAAGTATTTTAAAGTCAGAATCATCTGTTTCAAAATACCCGCGGATACAGTTTTTTAGTACAGAAAAGTATAAAATACAAATAATTATAAGCCCGATCCAACCTGTTTCTAACGCTTTTTTTAGATAACCGCTATCCGGGGGGAAGCCTGCTAAATAATGTGATGGATTAAAACGTAAACCACCGGCACCTGTTGTACACAAGCCGCCACCAATAGGATGAGAATAAATGTATGGCTGAATAAAAGCGCGATTGGTTTCACGCACTTTATAGGAATCATCGTTTGTGCCGTTGAAAGTTGTGCGTAAACGGTCGATAGTTGGATTGCCGTAAATAGGCGCATACATTAACGCGATGTAACCGAGTATAGCAATGACTGTAAATATTTTTGTACTTTTTTTATTGATGGTAAGCAGCATAAACATCACCAAACCTGCTGCTGCCATGGCATTAGCTGTTCTTGTGCCGGAATAAGCCATTCCCATAAACATTAAGGCTATGCCTGCAATCATTACTAATCTTGCTGACCATTTAGTTTCATTAACAGCGAGTATAGTATAAAAAACACCGCAAGATGCCATCATAATACCATAAGCTGTAGGATCGGACATGGTTGAGAATTTCCTGAAATCCCCATTAATAAAGATTAGACCGAAACGATTATCATCTGCTGTTGCCCATGCTATTTCATAGTTAAATAATCCATGCCATTGCTGTATGCAACCGTACAAACCGCTTAGTGTACAAACAATAAATAAAAGGGTTAAAAATTTTCTTATGCTTTTATAATTATCCAATGCTTTGTAGGCAATAAAAAGAAGAAAAACGGCATCTAACATTTTCCTGAATGTTTGGTACCAGCCATCAAAGGAATGTGCGTAAGGATTGAAAAGTTCAATCATTAAATAAAAGAAAAGCACTAATACTGCAATTACAACGGGCGTATGAATAAATTTCTCAATGGTAATTTTTAAGCCTACACGTTTTACAAAGAAGCTAAAGAGTGTTGCCACAATTAATACATCAGAAGCAACACCTACCGGAAATGTATCGTTGAAAAAAAACCTTGAGAAAGCAAAAGCAAAAAAAGAGTAAATAACATTAATATATAAACCAGTTTCTGTATTTAAAATGCAGGCTAATACTACGGCGGTTCCGCATATCATTCCTGCAATACCTATACCAGCGGTTAATTTAGTAGCAAATAAATAACCAAGTCCAAGCGCAAAACAGATCAATAAAATATAACCTATAAAATTATTCAGCTTTTCTTCAATAAATATCCTGTGCAAAAAGCTGTTTAACTTTGCAACCATGGAATCTTTTATTTTTAAAATACCGGACAGCATTTAAAAAAATAAAATTTTCAGGAAAATATAAATGAGTGCTGCTGCCGCTGCAAACGTTACAAGCTTTTCGTGCGGGGAAATTTTTTTATCCTTCGTCATTGCAGTAACATTTTTATTTTAAACATCGTTCAGGTTTTCCAGCTGTACCATGTTTAAAACAGAACCACAGAATTTTCCATTAAGATTTTTGAAGAATTTTATTGATTCTTTATCTATTTGCCTGATTATATGTTTTGCGGAGAAAATTGCTACAACACCATCAACATAATCAGTAAGCTCTTTACTATCAGAAAAATCATTTAACGGCGGCCCCTCAAGAAAAATATAATCGTAAACGGGTATTAGTTTATGCAGTTGCTGCAATAAATTTTGTGCGGGTAAAATTTCAGAAGGCGTGTAATCACCGCCGCTGCAACCAATAATATATATCATGCCGGCATGTGCATTTACGGATGCACCTTCAATTTCTTTTATCAAATGATCGTCTACACTATCTGTAATAATTTTTTCCAAAACCGGCGTACCGTTTAATGCAACAGTTAAATCGTTGTTGCAAAAATTGGTATCAATAATAAGCACCTTTTTCTTGCTCAAACTAAAGCTATAAGAAAGCGCTTGTATCAATGTGGTTTTGCCCTGGCCTTTCCTCGTACTGGTAAACAAAAATATTTTTTTACCGCTGTTTTCTATTTCGTAGCGCAGCTTTCTCAGCGATTCTCTGAATTTATTTTCTCTCCTTTTGTCTGAAGCACTTTCAGTTGTAGTTGTGTTAGCAACAACCTGCGAAATATCTTTATTTTTTAAGCTTGTAAAATTTACAAGGCTTATGAGTTTTAAATTCACGACGCGTGAAAATATTGCGGGTGTTTTTGTTGATGAATCGAGGTAAGTAAGAAAGACAATGATTAAAATAGTACAAACTAATGCAGCCATACCAGCCATACCCACAATTAAAAATCGCTTTGATGGTTCCGGCTCTATTGCGGGCTGTCCAACAAGTATTTGATGGAAGTTATTTACAAGGGCATTGCTTTGATCAACAGCATCATTATATTTTTCTAAAAGATCCAAATATTCTTTGTCAGATAAATCAACATCTTTCGATAAACTCTGCGCGGTAGCACTTCTGCTTGCCTGTGCATTTACATTACCTTGTAATGAAGCTATCTTGCCTTGCAGTGAAGCAATATGAATTTTCTCTGCATCTATGTTTACTTCGAGATCACTTTTTCTTTGCAATAATGAAGATTTATCAACTGACGACGCAGACGAACCCAAAGTGCTGCCAACAGATTTTATTTTAGCCTGGTATTGTGCTTTTAGGTTGTTATATTGATTTAATGCATTTTGATCTGTTGAACCACTATTAATATAAGTTTGATTAGCGGCGTTCATTTGTCTCTTCAATTCCAATACATCGCTGTTATCAACAGATTGTTCAGGTGCTCCAAGACTTGCCAGTTGATTGTTTATGCTGTTTAAAGCAATTTGATTTGTAGTAAGTTTATCCTGTTCATCATCTAAGGTTTGCTGAAGGCTGCTTATTAAATCGAAACTGCTTTTGTTTGCATCATCAATATTTAATAATCCTGATGAAGCAACTTTTTGAGTAGCAGCAACACGATCTTGTTTTTTTCTTTCAAGCAGGTTTTTTAATGTATCAATTGATTCTTCGGATCTTTCGTTACGCACAAAACGGTAATAACGCACAAAATCGCCGTAAACATTATTTACAACAAAGGCAGAAAGTTCAGCATTTTCTGAACGATAATCAATTTGAATATAGTCTGTTCTCTCAAGCCTGTACACATTTAGGCTGCTTGCCAAAGAATTATAATCGTAGCCATATAATTTCAAAAATTCAAGCAACTTCTTTTCTTCGGGTTTATAAGAAGTAAGAACGCTCATTGAATTGAGCTTTTGCATGAAAACATTTTTGGCATCATTCAAATTAACTGCCTTATAAACAGGAGACTGTTTTTGTTCAGGTGTTAATGTTCTGAAAGCCTGGGCCGGATTTGCAAGATCATGCAAAATAACACTGTAAGATAAAAGGCTCATTACAGTGGGAGAAGTAAAGGTTACTATCGCGTTATTGAACTTTGTATCTGCTTCAAAAAAGTTATTGTCTTCATTCACTTTCACAACATCGTTGGTAGTAAAACCAGTAGAAACCTGTGAAATAGAACGATATTGAAGCGGTTCATCCTTTGTAAAATACCAGGCGATAGCGGCGGCAATAACAGCAGAACCTACTATTATCCATTTTCTCTTCATCAATACCCGTAGCAGGTAAACGAAATCCATATTGTAAGTTTAGTTTATAAAATTTGTGCTTATTAATTTAATGCCCAGGGTTCCCTGATCCCCATTGAAAGTTATATCTTCCGGCGGCTTGAACGGCGGCGTAAAATTACTGCCGAATAAATTAGAATATGCAATTATATTATCAAAGCTTTTTAAGTTTTGCTTTTGTATAGCTTTTTCAAACATTTGTTGCTTTTTCAAATAACGAAGTCGCCAAAATTATTTAAAAGTAGTAAGCGACTCCGGAAACGGCATGTTGTAATTTGTAAAAACATTAAATTTATTCGTGAATGCCATATTTTACAGTTGTATTTTAATTATACTAAAAGGCTGCGGTTGTAGCCCCACAGCCTGTTTACGTCACAAACGATTTTTGCCACCCAGTTTTCTAAGCGATACCCGCATACAAAACTTACGTAGTACCTTATCTTGCGCATAGCAAAAAGAATTTGTGATGTAAACAGTGAACTGCAATATCCTTTCCGTGAGCACAGGCAGGACTAAGAGACAGGAGGGAAAGGATGTATTAGCAGATTTGCAAATTTATTGCAATTAAAATTCTTTGTCCATCGCCAACTTGCTACATTTGATTGCCTTTATAAAATTCTTATAATCTCTTGCTGTTTGATCTGAATAAACAACAGCGAATTTGCAAATTGCTTCTGCAAATACTTCTCCTTTATTGTTATAACCAGACCCTGTGCAGGTTTGCAATGTGCTCTTGCCAAAATGTTTCTGCATAATCTTGCATATAGTGTAAGCCGAACTTTTCATAACTGTCTACATTAAATGAAATCTTTTAGCAGTAACTGCCGCAGATAAAAATGCCTTCCTTCCAAACTAACAGCCCAACCAAGAAAAATATCGCTTGCTGCTTAGCGCGGATTAATATTGAAGGAAACGAAAATTTAGGTTTTAAAAAAGCCAGGCAAATTTTATCTGCCTGGCCCCTTATTGATACAACACCCGTCTTTATTGTCTCAATAATTTTAAAGTCTTAATTGTGTTTTGATTTTTAAAAATAATTTTTGCAACGTAAACGCCTTTTGGTAAAGTATTATTCATTTCAATCTTAACCGTATTATTTCCTGCCATTGCAATGCTGAACTTATTTTGATAAACCTGTTTGCCGCTTATATCAAACAACTGAACAATTATATCATCTGCTATTTCTGAATTAACTGACAAATTGAAAGCACTCCTAAACGGATTTGGATAAGCAGTTACTTCAATTGTATTATTGATTGTTGGCAATGTTGATTTTTTTGCAGTTTGTATTGCACTGCCGGATTGAGACAATGTGGGTATTGCTGCGGTTGATTCGTTGTAACCCTGAATGATCATTGCACCAATTAAACCAAATTGCGATGTTGCAGTTCCAGGTGCAACGCTAATGTTTACTTCGCCATTTATATCAGGCACTACACCATATAATGTAACTGTGCCGTTGGTGTTAAGCGATGTATTCAGCAATACAGTTTTACCATTGATTGTGTAAGCAACATTTACATCTCCGTAAGCTTGTGAACTTGCGAAGAAAGTAAAGTCATATTTCAATGACATGTTCAAGCCTGTTACTTTCAATGTTCCTGTTTGACCGGGGAATAAACCATAACTATCAATCATTACATTGTCAGGGAATATGGCTGAATTATTGCCTGTGTTCATACCTGCGCTGTACAAACCTGCCCATGTATTTGTTACCTGCATTCCAATGCTTGTCGGCATGTTTGTTTCATCTATAAAATTGCTCCATGTATAACCGTTTTGAGGAATAGAATTTAAATTATTCCACGGTATTGGCGCCTGGTTTACATCAGTAAAGTTGAGATAAACACTATAGCTATATGTTGTGGCTGCAACTGCATTACTATAGGTTGAATATGTGCTTCCATTCACTGCTCTTACCATGTAATAGTAAGTTGTGTTTGCAGTTAAACCTGCATCAGTATAAGAAGTAACATTTGCACCAAGAGATTTAAGTAGTGTGTATTGATTATTGCTTGTTGTGGCTCTCCATACTTCGTAACCCGTTTCATTGTAAGCCCTGTCTTGCCATTGCAATGTTACAGATGTACGTTTCGTGTCAGTAACACGCAGATCAGTTGGGCTTAATGTACTTATTGTTGAACTATAACTTTGAATGATCAATGAACTGATGTAAGCATAATCAGCGCCTGTTCCCTTTGCAACAGCGATCATTGCATTACCATTCGCATCTGGTGTAATTCCATTTATCTGTACTGTTTTATTTAAATTGTTTGTTGCATTTAAAGAAACAGTTTGACCATTGATTGTAAAGTTTGTAAGACCATTCAATCCATCATCATGACTATTGAAGAAAACAAAATTGTATTTCTTTGAAGATGATAAGCCAGATATTTTAATTGAATCTTTATTAGTTGAACCTTCAAATTCTGCTGTGCGCATTACTACTTCAGGATAAACACCTTTGCCATTACCCGGTCGCAAACCAGATGCAACAACACCCTGGAAACCGTTTACAAATGTTACTGTTATGCCTGATGCCTGGCTGTTATCATCATTCAAATTGTTGAATGTAGTTCCGGCAAAAGGCCAGCCTGCAAGATTATTCCATGGTTTACCGGCTAAACTTCCGTCAGAGAAATTCAAGTAAACCGAAGTAACATCTTTATCAACAACAGAAATATTGAATGAAGCAGAACGGCTT
>JAFBAF010000341.1 GCA_019247895.1 Parafilimonas sp.
ACAGCATCGTGCACTTCATCAGGGCGGCAGTTAGGTTTATCAACTTTATTTATTATAACAATCGGATGAAGATTTAACTGCAACGCTTTCTGCAACACAAAACGGGTTTGCGGCATAGGCCCTTCAAACGCGTCAACTAATAATAAAACGCCATCAGCCATTTTTAAAACACGTTCTACTTCACCACCAAAATCAGAGTGACCTGGTGTATCAATTACATTTATCTTAACATCTTTATAAACAACAGCGGCATTTTTAGAAAAGATAGTTATGCCACGTTCACGCTCCAAATCGTTGCTGTCCATAATTAATTCGCCGGTTTCCTGGTTATCGCGGAAAACTTTTGTAGCGTGGAGAATTTTGTCAACGAGGGTAGTTTTTCCATGGTCAACGTGTGCTATAATAGCTATGTTCCTTATCTGCATTTTCAAAAATTGAGGCGCGAAGGTACGCAAATGCAGCGGCGTTACAAAGCGTTGAATGTTTACAAATTGTTGTTTCTGATAAAAACTATTGCTTTGCCCAGTAATCTGCAACCGTAACATCCACAGAAACAGGCAATGAAACTTTGAAAAGTTTTGAATACTCCGGAATTTTTCTATAATTGTCCATATCCTCTTTGCTTGCAAAGCTTGTTACATACACATGCTTAATTACACCTGTATCACGCGTTGATATGTTTACACCCATTTCAAAACTTTTTACCAACGGACTTTTTGATAAATCTCTGTAAATATTATCCAATGCTTGTATGCTATCGGCAGATGCATCTTGTTTAAAAGTAATGATAACAATATGTCTTAAAACAGGTGAGCCTTCTGTTTGTGCCTTCAACTTAACTTGAAATGCGCATATAAAAATTACAAGCAATAAAAGTGAAAAAATTATTTTTCTCATAATTGTAATTTATAAACGTTAAGCTACTACAATTATTAATGTATCCATCCGTAGCTTTTTAGAAAAGCTATCAACTGCGGATCATTTACTGATAAAGGCGGAAGCCAGTCGCTTATTTTTTCACGTGTCCAATATAAATGTTGCGCATTGCCGGGTTTTGCAAATGAATAGTGATATAAAACTGCCCTAATAAATTTTGGAGGTTTGTTTGGAAAAGGATTGTTTGCGAATAAGCTTATTGTTTTAGCATCATTATGCAACAGTTTCCATTCAAGATTTAATGTCCATGGATATTGATCCGGTGTTGACATTGCTGCAAACCACATTTGCCAATCTAATCTTAATTGATAAGGCGCAATTTGTGGCGAACGTTTATCTAATAAAACCGGCAAGCCTTTATAAACATACGGCCTCCACTGAGCATTGTCTGTTGAATCGGTATCATCGGTTCCTTCAAATACAACATTCAAACGCTGTTCACCAACCGTACCAAAAGCACCATAAGTGTTTACAAGATCTAAAGGATCGAATGATGTATTCATGATTTGATTTGATGAGATCATATTAATAACCGGAGCAACACTCAGAAATAAAACAATCACAGTTACGATCCACGCACTTGTTTGCATTGGTTTTGAAACTTCAGCATTTTCAATTGCAACATCTGCTTTTCTTACAAGATATTTTGGAAGAACCTTGCGCCAGAAACCATCATCCAAACATGCTAATGCAGGAACAATTGTAAGCCAGTTTAAAAATGAAAGGTTGCCGCTTAAAATAATATTGATCTGAAATAATATCATTACAACACCTGCAATATGCCTTGCAATTCTTGGCCAGAAAGCGAACCAAGGTGCGATGAGCTCTGCTAAAAAATTAAACCACACGCCCAGCTTTAAAACACTGCGCGGCAAAAAATGAAACCACCTGCTTAAAGGACCGGGAATTGGTTGTGTTTCGAAATGATAATATAATGCAGTTCCGTTGCGCCATATTTCATCACCACGAACTTTTATCAAGCCTGAGCCAAGCATAATGCGAAAGATCAACCAACGGAATAAAATTATTATTGGTAAAGGCGGCGCTTGTTTTGGAAACGGACGCATGTTTATTAAAGGACAAAGAAATATTGCCAGGAAACCGGTTTCATTTAGTTGAATTTCCCAACCATAGGAATACCAGTCTTGCCCGAGATGCACAAACGACATGTATAAAAACCATATCACTCCGATTATAATTGCATTACAATAACCTGCGGTTACAGCAAGCGAAAGTATAAAACCCAACCATGCAAAAACCAATAAAGCCGTATCAGAATGTGCAAACAAAAAAACAGATGGCAATCGTATAAATGACTCCGTTATTCCTAACGCATCAACTATACGTTTTACTGAATCGCCGATTGGAAGCAAGCCATCAGAGCCTATTAAAGGAATAATTTGATTAATGGCAACCAAAAAAGCAATCGCATAGATTGCTCCGAGTAAGCGCAGAATTACATAACGTGTGAGCCAATATGAATAAGTTGCAGGCAAAGAAAAAGCTGTTGTACGATTAGGGCGTATTTCATTGGCGAAATTCATGCAACTGTGTTACGGAATACAAATGTTCATACAAAAATTAATCCTAAATCCAAACTTAAATATGCGATTAGATTGTACTTTATGGCTTTATAGTTGTTGAAATAAGCAACAAATTTCATTAGTCAATAATTAAGATTGATACAAAGAGATTACGATGCAGTGATTGTTGGCTCAGGTCCAAATGGTTTGGCTGCAGCTATTACTTTGCAACAACAAGGTATTAATACAATTTTGTTTGAAGCAAAATCAACAATAGGTGGCGGTATGCGTTCTGGTGAACTTACTCTGCCTGGTTTGGTGCATGATATATGCTCTGCCGTTTTTCCGGTCGTAGCTGCTTCACCATTTTTTAAACAATTGCCATTACAAAAGTTTGGTTTGGATTTTATACATCCAACGTTTGCTGCGGCGCACCCTTTTGACGATGGAACAACAGCAATGATTCATCATTCTATAGAGAAAACTGCACATAGTTTAGGTATTGATGAAAAAGCATATCAAAAATTATTATTGCCGTTATATAAAAACAGTAATAAGATTTTCCCTTTTATTTTAAGTCCGTTTCATTTTCCAAAACATCCATTTGTTTTAGCTGAGTTTGGTTTAAATGCTTTACAACCTGCTTCTTTGTTTTCAAAAAAATTTAAAACCAGAGAAGCGAAAGGTTTGTTTGCAGGCATGGCTGCACATGGAATGTTGCCTTTTTCAAAAGTTGCATCGTCAGCTATTGCATTGGTAATGATGTTAACAGCGCATACCGGCGGTTGGCCAATACCGAAAGGCGGTTCTCAAAAAATTGCGGATGCGCTGGCGGCTTATTACATTTCTATTGGTGGTAAGATTGAAACTAATTTCAATGTTACATCTTTAAAACAACTTCCTTCTTCCCACGCAATTTTGTTTGATGTAACGCCAAAACAATTACTGCAAATTGCCGGGCATAAATTTTCTTCTTTTTATAAATGGCAATTAAAGAAGTATAAATACGGAATGGGTGTTTATAAAATGGATTTTGCATTGAGTGAACCAATACCATTTATAAATGCTGGCTGCAACAAAGCAGGCACTATACATATTGGAAATACATTTGAAGAAATTGCATTAAGCGAACAACTTGCATGGAATGGGAAACATTCAGATAAACCATTTGTATTGTTAGCGCAGCAAAGTTTGTTTGATGAAACACGTGCACCTGATAACCAACATACAGCATGGGCGTATTGTCATGTGCCACATGGTTCAACAAAAAATATGAGTAATGCAATTGAACAACAAATTGAACGATTTGCTCCTGGATTTAAGGATTGCATTGTAGCAAAACATGAAATGAATAGTGAAGCGATGCAAGAATATAACGCTAATTATATTGGTGGTGATATTAACGGCGGTGCACAACTCATCACGCAAATGTTTACAAGACCTGCTTTGCGTTTATCGCCATATAAAACTTCTGCAAAGAGCATTTATATATGCTCATCCTCTACACCACCTGGTGGCGGGGTGCATGGAATGTGCGGTTATAATGCCGCAAAAAAAGTATTGAAAGATATTTTCAGAATTAAACTACCGGAATAGTTATTTATTTCTTGCCTTTTCGGCTTTCTTAACCTCTTTTTTTATTGGATCAAAAGTATCACTGCTATCATCTTTTGAATTACCTTTTGTGTTTACTTTTTGATCTTTCGTATTTACTGCTCCATTTTCGAGGCTGCTTTTACTGCCGCTGCCCATTCCGCCTTCGCTTGAACTTGTTCCGCCGCTAAAACTGATTTGTATAAGAGATTGTACTGCTTTCATTGTTTTTGTTTTAAGGTGAAGATTTATAACTTGAATAAAGTAAATTTTATGCCAGATGGTTTTATATACTTAATCATTTTATTTTTATCGAAAATTTACACATGAAAAAATCATTGCCTGCTATCCTTATTATGATTGCGATTATGTCAATTGTATCTGCTTGTTCAAAAAGTGGTTCTTCCGGTGGTGTTATACCAACCGTTGAAAATCTTTCAGGCACGTATGCACTTAAGGCTTTGGTTTGGGTGTATGCAGGCCAGACCATAAATGTATATGATTCGCTTGATGCTTGTGAAAGGGATAATCTTACAGCATTGAATTCCGATAAAACAATTGATTATATAGATGCCGGAACTGTTTGCAATCCGCCTGAAGATGATAATGGTACATGGGATTTAAAAGGTGATAGTCTTTACACCAGTGCAAATACGAATGCATCTAAAATTAAAAGCTTCGATGGAAAAACGCTTGTGCTTACAGGAGCGCCTGACGGAACAATAGATGTAGTGGCCACTACCACATTGGAAAAGCAATAATTTAAAGAAAAATTTTACTCATCATCGTCATCCTTCTTTTCGCTTTGCTTTACAAATGCGGCACGTTTTGGAGCAGGCATTGGCGAATCAATTCCTTTAACTGCTTTCCATATTACTTCGCTAAACTCATCATCAGGAATTGCATCTTCTTTTGAAAAATCGAATGTTTCGCTTTTACGTTGCCATGCATTTTCCCCGTTATTCTTTTGATTGATGTCAACCTGCAATGGCTTTGCGTTATATGGCGTTGAATTTGGTGTTGATTGAAAACATCTCCACATTGATGTAGCTGCTGCGTCATATTGGCTCATTGGCGCCATGCCTAATATTAATTCGATAGTATGCAACACTGATGTTGTTGAATACATTGTATGATCAACATAACCACGCTTAACAAAACCACCTGCAATGTACGCAGTGCTTCTGTGTGCATCAACATGATCCGGACCATCCTGCGCATCGTCTTCTAAAATAAAAACTACGCTTTCGTTCCAAACTTTGCTCTTACTTAAATAATCAACAAACAGTCCAACTGCCAAATCATTTTCTGCAACATAAGCAAACGGAGTAGGCTTGCCTTTTGCTAATCCTGAAGTATGGTCATTTCCAAAACGCATCGTATTTAAATGGGGCAAAGCATTTATAGCTATTAATGAATCAAAATCTTTTTTCCATTGATTAAAGCGAACAGTATCTCTAACATCTAAATCCCAGCCTGTATAATAAGGGCAAATATGATTTTTCAAAACCGGGATATTTGGCTTGTAATCATCGGCAAATTCACCATAGGTTCTGTAACTCACTTTTGATCTTGCAGCATTATCCCAAATAAATCCGTTCTTATTATTTGCAATAATCCGCGTGCCCTCGCCACCATAATCACCGCCGCGGTCGCCGTAAAGGGTAGGCCATGTTTTTTCAAGATAATCATTGGCATAAGCGCCCATACTCCAGTTATGTCCGTCTGCACTTACTTCCGCATTCACATAAAAGTTATCCAGTAAAACAAATTCTGTTGAAATTGCATGTTCGTTCGGTGTGATTTTTTCACCAAATAAACATAATGATGAATCGCCGTTTCCTTCAGGCATATCTCCCAAAACCTGGTCGTATGTTCTGTTTTCTTTTATAATGTAGAACACATATTTTATGGGCGAAGCATTACCGACCTTTTGCGGAACAGGATTATTATTTTCCGAGCCCGATTCAAGCTCTTTATTTTTATTGTAAGGTGTGTTTTTATAAACTTGTTCAGAGTAAGCATTTAATTCATTTGATGTTGGCGTGTTGATAATGCTTAATGTGCCTTTAAACAATCCGCCAATATAATATTGATCATTGTCACCCTTTTGGTAACTTAAAGTTGAGTTGGTATGAAATGGATCGAACAAAGGATTGGCAAGTGAAGTAAAACCTTTACCATTAGCAACGTAAATTTTATTACCAATTGTTCGCACACATGTTGGATACCAGCCAACTGGAATAAAACCCTTTGATATGCTGTTGCCGGGTTTACTTACATCAAACACAGCTAAACAATTGTTATCAGCATTTGCGATGTATAAAGTTTTTTCATCTGAACTTAATGCAACGCTGTTTGTAGTTGAACCTGGAGGAGAATTAGGAAACAGCGCAGCATTTAATGTTTCAAGCACTTTCCGATTTTTTGTATCAATCACTGAAACACTATTATCATTTGCATTGGCAACATATAAGTACATTCCATTTTTTGTGATGCACAAATCATTTGGATGATCGCCGACAACAATATTATTTGTAATTTTTTGTGTAATGGTATTGAACACTTTTATTTTTCCGGAACCCCAAACAGAAATATATAACTCTTTTTTACCGGGTGATAGCAAACAGGTGTAAGCTTCAGCATTCAAAGTGTCTTTCAACAAAACTTTTTTTGTTTTCAAATCAACAACATACAAGCTGTTGTTATCTTTTGTAACAACATACATCAACTGTTTAGCATCATCAATATCAAAACCTGTTGGTGATACTTTTACAGGCCACGGCTGATCAAGATCAATCGAATCTTTTAGCTGCAGTTTATCATTAACGATTGCATATTTTAAAATGCGGTTATCATTGCCACCGCTTGCGTATAAATATTTTTCGTCAGCGCTAAATTTTAATCCCAACCAGGATTTGGGAATGTCAATGCTGTCTAATCTTTTATCATGCTGCGCATCAATCAAAATAATGCTTTGGGTGCTTTGGCCATTATTGGTAACCGCCATATATTTTTTAGTTGAAGAAACAGTGATATACAAGGGCAAATCACCAAGTTGCAAACTTTTGCCAACAGGCGTCAAGCTCCAGCCATTTGGTAATTTTATTTGAGCCGGCATATTTACTTTTTGTTGTGTTAGGGTTTTAACAGAGCTCAACAAAAATATAAGAGCGGCGATGATTTTTATTTGTGTATTCATATGCATTCAATTAAAGCTAACGGTGATCAAAGTTGGTTTATTTCAACCTTATTACCAGCGCTAAATATAAACTTAATACAATGAGCTGGTAATGCAACAGCGGCATATTTCGATGTAATAGTTGCAAACTTCAATGAATTAAAACAACGGTGTGCGAGATTGCTAAATACCCAAATATTGAAACATGCCCGGGCTTCATGGGTGTTATATCATAAAAATTCCAGTGCACCGTGTTTGTCTGTTACATAACCATCTAATGGTATCCATTCTTCAATAATAAGTTTTCGGATATAAATGTTTCTTCAAAAACCAATGATGCGGTATTTATACTTTCTATGCATTGTGATAATTGCTGGGGTT
>JAFBAF010000364.1 GCA_019247895.1 Parafilimonas sp.
TGAAATCCAGTTAGGACCAGATGCTTTTGTTTCACTGGCACGGCTTTTTGTGCCTGTTTGTGTTGAAGCAGCATTATCATTCTCTTCCCAGCAATAAGTAAGCACGTCATTGGCATCTGCGTCACTTGCAGAACCTGTTAATGCAAAGGGTGTGCTGATTGGAATTGTATAATTACTTACAGCATTAACTACAGGGGTAGAATTTACAATGCTATAAGTAACAGGACAAGTTTTAGAGGTAATGTTAGTTTGAATTTGGGCAATAGATGTTTCATGATAAATATCTATTGAATGTGATGCAACATCCTGGCTGGTGATGCCGGCATAACCCATAATTGTTATGCCAGAGCCAATTTCTTTATTCTGACCAGTTCCTTCATTTGAATAAGAAAAAGTATGATTAGCACCAAGCTGGTGGCCAACTTCATGCACTACATAATCTATATCAAAATTATCGCCTTGCGGAATGCCATCTGCAGGTGAGGTAAAGCCACTGCCTTTTGAACCATTTGTACAAACACAACCAATGCAACCTGCATTACCCCCGCCACCAGATGCGCCGAATAAATGACCAATATCATAATTCGCTTCACCAATAACAGAAGTTAACGTATTCTGCAATTGTGTATTCCACGAACCATTTACACCGGTTGATGCATTATCATAAGGATCGGTAGAAGGATTATAATAAATAACGTTTGTGGTTGCATCAATTAAATTAAGATGTAGCGCTAAATCTTTTTCATATACACCATTACATCTTGTAAGTGTTGCATTGATTGCAGCTAATACTAACCCGACTTGCGATGCACTTGTTGCACCAAAGTAATTTGAATATTCTGCTGTAACAGATTGTGCAAGTCTTAGTGTTTTTAAATTAGCCCCGGATCTTGCAGTAGTATTATTCTTAAGCTCCGTACCTATATTGTCAGTTAAACTTTCATCCTGTGTAGTGCAAGTCCATGGTAATTTGCCCGGCTGTCTTTCAGATTTAAATACTGCATATGTTGTATGATCTGCAGAATATGCTTCAATGAATTCATTTTCATTGTCGGTTCTAAAAACAATTGTTTGTATGCCCTGCGGGGAAATACTCAGTTTTAATGTAGCTGCTTTATCTGTAATTCCTCTTCCTGAAAAAGCTCTTATTTCAGGAAAACGTGCCTGTAACTTTTTATCGAAGTTTGAAGCTTCGTTTACTTCAAATTTTTCCAATTGGCCTTTTGCATTTGGAATAACAATAACAGTTGAATGTTTTGATATATTATCTATAACTGCAAAAAGATCTTTCCTTAATGGATTTATATTAAGATCAAATAATTTAAAATTTGTCGGAAATGATTTTCTTGCAACTGCTTTATCTGTTACAACCTTTGCGGTATTTATGTGTGCAGACCAATAATTCTGCGCCATCACTGCAGTAAATAAAATAAATGATAAGGAGAAAAGTAACAACTTCTTCATAAGCCAGGTTTTGATTTAAGGAATGAATATAGATGTTTTTTGCAAGCAACAAGATTCTTCACCTGGTTTTATTTACACCTTGGGTAACTGTTATACAAATATTTAGCGAAGGTTAAATCTTGAATCAAATATCGCAGTAACCCCACGAGCTTATATTTAAAATACAATTTATATTTAGTCCGTATGGCACAGGTCTGCGATATTGCAATGCATCTTTCCGGAAAAATCAATTCAGGCATCAACAAGTTGTATCTTTCTTCAAAGAATTCATCAGATAATGACACTTGTTGCAATATTTTCCACTAATAATAACCGATTTCCAAATTCTTCATTTCTAAAAGCCATATAACTTTCATAATAATGCTTTTGCTCTTATAATTATTTTTTACATTTCAGGTTACAAATTATTTAAGAGCAAATACTAACAATTAAGCCGCATGCAGGTTGAGCGTATTTATCGAGACGAGGAGTTGATAAGAGACCTTAAGTCCGCCGCAAAAATGGATACAGCTATAAGGTTTATTTATAATGAATATTATTCTTTACTTGAAAATTATGTAATGAATAACAGGGGCGCTAAAGAAGATGCGGCAGATATAATACAGGAAACCATTGTTGCATTTATTGAAATTATTGAGCAGGATAAATTCAGAGGCGATTCCAGTATAAAATCGTTCCTGTTTTCAATAACACGCAACTTATGGCTATCTGAATTACGAAAAAGAAACAGTGCGGAAAACAGGAATCGTGTTTTTGAAAAAGGCAAGAACACAACAGAACAGGAGATAATTCATCATCTTATTCGCCGTGAACATTTCAATGCAATACAACATCTATTTGAAAGGCTGGGCGAGAAATGCAAACAACTTTTGATGCTGGTATATTATGAAGAAATGCAGATGAGCGATATTACTGAAATCATGCCGGATTATCAAAATGAGCAAGTGCTTCGCAATAAAAAATATAAATGCATGAAGCAGCTTGAACAAATGATGCTAAACAATGAACAACTACGCATACAACTTAAAAATGCTTTAAAACATGCCGGATAATTTTACGAATGATATAACAGAGTTGCTTATTCGGTATATGGATAATGAATTAAGCGAAAGTAAAAAACCTGCGGTTGAAAAATTACTAAAGGAAAATAC
>JAFBAF010000080.1 GCA_019247895.1 Parafilimonas sp.
TTGTGGAGCTTTTAATTCATTTACATTAGTTGAAGGTGCTAATGCTTTGTTCACTTTTTCAACCACAATATCATTCTGTAAATTAAAATTTGCTGTTAACCTTATATCAATTGAGGAAGCACCTGCTTTTACAACATAATTCCCTGCGTCTGCTATCCATGATTCTTTATCTGTATGAAAAGATGCAAGATCGGCTGCAGTAAAATTGAATTTCAATGTTTGTGTTTCGCCCGGCTTCAACAATTTTGTTTTTGCAAAAGCTCTTAATTCTTCTGCAGGTTTATCAATATTATTTGCTGGTGCGCTGATGTAAATTTCAGCAATTTCTTTGCCTGCAAATTTTCCCTGGTTGGTTATAGTTAATGTTGCAGTAATAGTATTCTTAAATGTAGTTGAACTTAATTTCAAATTACCAAACGTGAAATTTGAATAAGACAGTCCATAACCAAATTCATAAGCCGGCTTTACATTGAATGTGTTGTAATAACGATAGCCAACATAAATGCCATCTTCGTAAGTTGTTACCGCAGGAATTAATTTCATTCCAAAACCACCTGTTGTAGCTTTTTCGGGAAACTCAGTGCCCGGAAACGTTTTTGAAGATGGCACATCATTGTAACTCATAGGAAAAGTAACGGCCAATTTACCTGAAGGATTTACTTTGCCGCTTAAAATGTCAGCCATTGCGTTACCACCTTCAAGTCCCGGTTGCCATGCAAGCAAAATTCCATCAACATTATCGCGCCAGCTTGCAGTTTCAATTACACCACCAATATTTAAAACAACAATTAATTTTTTATCCTTTGCATGAAATGCATCAGCAATATTTTGAATTAATAATTTTTCTCCTGCCGTTAAATTAAAATCTTCATCCACTTTTCTATCTCTGCCTTCGCCTGCATTCCTTCCAATAACTATAATAGCAGCATCTGAAGCACCAGACTGCTTTTGTATGAAGTCATCAAGCATAAGCGGTTCAGGCATTGGGGGTCTTGGATGCATGAATTGTTCAATCAAAGTTTGCTTCGGATTTTTTGTATCGTAATCAGTGATGTATTGGGTGTATAATTTTTTTACTTCATCGTTTAAAATATACCCTGCATTGCTTAACCCTTGCGACAAGGAAACCGTGTAAGCTTTATTTACATCACCGCTGCCTGTGCCGCCGGCAATCAATTCATATCCATTCACGCCAAACAAAGCAATGTTTTTTTGTGATTTTAATGGCAAGGTATTGCTATCATTTTTTAATAAAACCATTCCTTCAGTTGCGGCTTCACGGGAAATTTCCGCGTCCTTTTTCAAGTCAGGTTTATTGGAGAACTTATATTTTTTAAATGAAGGTGATTGTAACATCACATTCAAAATACCTTCAACATTTTCATTCAATATTTTTTCATCGAGCGCTCCACCTTTTACTGCATCAATAATTGCCTGTGATTGTTTCGGCGTTCCCGGCATTAATAAATTGTTGCCTGCTTTCATTTGCGCCACAGCATCTTTTCCGCCAAACCAATCTGTCATTACAAAACCTTTGTAGCCCCAGTCCTTTCTAAGCACTGTCGTTAACAGGTCATAATTTTCTGATGCGTATGTTCCGTTAATGAGATTATAAGAACTCATTACTGTCCATGGATTTCCCTTCTTTACAGCGATCTCAAAATTCTTTAAATAAATTTCACGTAATGCTCTTTCGCTAATGGTTTCATCAATTGTATTTCTATCTGTTTCTTGGTTGTTAGCAGCATAATGTTTAACGGAAGTACCAACTCCGTTGCTTTGAATACCTTTTACAATTACCGCAGCCATATTACCTGATATCAATGGATCCTCAGAATAGTATTCAAAATTTCTTCCGCCTAAAGGATTGCGTTGAATATTCATGCCGGGCCCCAGGATAACATCAACGCCATAATCATGCACCTCATTTCCAAATGCAACACCAACTTTTTTTACAAGATCTGTATCCCATGATGAAGCAAGCAAAGTAGCCACAGGCCAGGCTGTTGCATAATACGTTTTAGAATGATCATTATTGCGAACAGAATCGATCCTTAAACCGGCAGGTCCATCAGAAACAACCATTGAAGGAATACCGAGCCGCGGTATTGGAAATGTAGTTCCGGCAGCACCGGCAACTTTATCTTTCGTTGAACCAATAAAAGTGGTGTCTTTTTTTGAACCCGGCATGCTAAAGCCATTGCCCACAACAAACTTTGCTTTTTCTTCAAGCGTCATTGCCGCAACAATTTCTTTAACTGAATTCTTGCCTAATTGAGGTGCCGTTTGCGCAGATGTTTTTACGTGAACAATAAATGCCAGGATAAAAATGATGGTGGTAATTTTTTTCATACAAAAGATTGCAGCTTTTAAAATTATTTCGGGCGAAATTAATGTTGTATGAAACTGGATATAAATATTTAGACAAAAGCCAAATATGTTGCGACATAATATTTTAAAATAATATTATGACAACAAAAATTATTGCATGTTCACAGAAAAAGTAGCCGAAGTTCCCTGGTTAGGATAGGATGTAATATCAAATGCTTCATCAAGTTTGATCAGCATTTCTTTGCTGAAGAGTAAGCCTAACCCGGTGCCTTTTTCGTTAGCGGTTCCGCGGGTTGAAATATGTTGTTTATTGTTGAGTTTTTGCAGCGTTTCCTGCTGTATACCTTTGCCCTCATCTTTTACAGAAATATATGCTTTGCCGTTAAAAAAGATCTGGCTGATATAAATGTTTTTACCCGGCTCGGTAAACTTAACGGCATTCGAAAAAAGATTTCTGAATACAGCAGCAATTATTTCTTTATCACTTGTAACTTCTAAATGTTCAGGCATATAATTATGCAGCGTGATGTTTTTGGTTACAAGATTATTCCGATAAGTTAAGATCACTTCTTTAAAGGTTTCGCTGAGATCAAATTTTATTTTGTTGATCTTGATTTCAAACATTTGCTCTCTTGCCCACAGCAACATGTTGTCGAGCATTCCTCTTAAATTAAACACGTCTGCCTCGAGTGCAAAACTAAGTTTTTGAAATTCTTCCGGACTAATAATGTTATCTCTTGTTAAAGAAAGCGTGTTTTGCAAAGTAGCAAGGGGAGAGCGAATATCGTGAGCGATCATCGGTATAAGCTTATCCTTTATGTCATTAGTTTTTACAAGATCGTCATGTCTTTTTTGAAGATTGCCGTAATTAATTTGCAACTCTTTTAATTCTGTATTAAGATTAGAATTTTTTAGTTGAATATCGTTGAGAGCGCTTTCAATATTAATCATTCTTTCTTTATATTCTTTATTATCGGCTTCAGATATTTTCGTATCTCGTCCTTTTCGTAAGTAAAGAATGAACACAATCAAGGCACATACAAATAAGGTTGTTGAAATAATTATAAGCAGGTTGATCCGCCGCTTCTGATCTGTTAGTTCATCCAATAAAAATGTATTTTGACTTCCGTAAATATTAAACTTCGCTTCTTCTGCCAATTGTTTTACCTGCAACCCATTTTCTAAATAGTGCCAGTTGTTTTTAAGTAATGCAAATGAGATTATTTGGTTTGCGAAGTATAAAGAAGAATCTGTATTTACGTTAAGATAATACTTTGCCAAGTGCCTGTACCCAGAAACAATTTGAGAGTCTTTGCCGGTTGAATTAGTGTACTGTAAAGGCATGGGTATAGCTTGCCCATTTTCTTGAGCGGATACGGAGTAAATGTTTAGCGCTGCTACTATTATTGCAGCTAAAAAGGATACGTGTCTCAAAAACTATGAAACTTTTAGAAAATTATGCCTTCAGCTTCATGCCCATCCATGCCATGATTCCGGCGCCCGATTCCAGTGCGCTTTCATCAATATTAAACCTTGCTGTGTGAACGTTATGCACAATTCCCTGCCCTTCGTTTCTTACACCAAGCCTGAAAAAACAAGCTGGTAATTTTTGTGCATAAAATCCAAAATCTTCTGCGCCCATTCTTAATTCTGTTTCTTCTATGTTATCATCTCCAAAAAATTCCTTTGCAAGCAAAACAGCATTATCTGTTACCTGTTCGCTGTTGTAAACGGCAGGGTAACCAACATCAATGTTAACATCGGCTTCTGCACCCATTGCCTGCGCAATACCTGTTACGTGTTTTTCTATAAGTTCATGTGCTTTATAACGCCAGTTTTCATCCATCGTACGAAAAGTGCCCATCAGTTTTACTTCAGCGGGAATAACATTGGTTGTGTTGCCGCCCCTGAAACTGCAGATTGAAAGCACAGATGGAGTAAACGGATTATTATTTCGGCTGATGATCTGCTGAAGCGACACGATAATCTGCGATGCAATAAGAATTGTATCAGCAGTTAAATGTGGAGACGCAGCATGACCACCTTTGCCTTTTATGGTGATATAAATTTCATCGGCACTTGCCATTATTAAGCCTTTTCTGAAACTGAGTTTCCCGGCTTCTAACCCCGGATGTACATGCATGGCAACAATAGCTTCAGGTTTTGGATTTTCCAGTACACCATCTTTAATCATCAAACTTGCCCCGCCCGGATTTTTTTCTTCACCAGGCTGAAAGATTAATTTCACCGTTCCCTGCCATTCATCTTTCATATCTTTTAAAATTTTTGCAGCACCTAACAAGCATGTTGTATGTACATCATGACCACAGGCATGCATTATACCTTCATTCTGCGATCTGTATTCAACTTCGTTTTCTTCTTGTATCGGCAATGCATCAATATCAGCACGTAGAGCAATTGTTTTGTATGAAGGATTTTTTCCTTCAATAATGCCTTCGATACCTGTACCAGCAAGCGTTTTATAAGCGATGTTCCAATTGTTTAGCTGCTCGGCTATAAAGCGGGAAGTTTCAAATTCTTTGAAACTTAATTCAGGATGCGCATGCAAATGATGCCTGATAGACATAAGCAGTTCTCTGTATTCTTTAGTTTTTTTCTTGAGATTCTCAGGCAATACCATACAACCGGATTATTGAAACTCATCAGCTTTTGGAATATATTCAATCAGATCGTCAACCACATAAGCAGGCTGAGTATAAAACAAACTTAGTTCCTTTTTAAAATTTTCTGCCTCATTTCTATTCACAAAATTTCCCACACGCACTTTAAAGTATGGTGATTGGTATAAAACATACACTTTTACATCAGGCATGTTCTCAAGTAAAATTGTTTTGGTTTTAAAAGCTTCATCCCTGCTGCGGGTATTTAAAACTTGTAACCTGTAGCCTTTAAATAAACCATTGCTGGTCATTCTTGCCGTAACCTTGTTTATTGCTGCCTGTTTTTCTGCCAGCACATCTACTCTTGAATCTTTATGAACAATTATTGTATCCGCCGCCTGCGCAAAGAATATGGCACCGCATGTCAGGCATATCGTTAAAATAAGGTACTTCATTATGTTTTGCAAATTAAACCCTAAACAACTTTTAGCCAATATTAAATACATAAATAATTTAAACGTTTATTAATCAATCACCCGGCTTTTGTAACAATCTGCACACTGCTGCTGCAACCTAACCGGGTAGCGCCTGCCTCTATCAATTCCTTTGCAAAAGCAAATGTTTTTATGCCACCTGAAGCTTTTATTTGTACTTGCTCAGGCAAATAATTGTGCATTAGTTTTACTGTTTCAACAGTCGCTCCCCTTTCTGCATAGCCTGTGGATGTTTTTATAAAATCAACACCCGCTGCGCCATATAAATCGCAGCAGCGAATAATTTCTTCATCAGTTAAAACACCGCTTTCTATTATAATTTTTATTATTTTATTTTTTTGTTTAATTACAGGCAACAAGTGGTTTATTTCATTAGCTAAATATTCCCAATCGTTGTTCTTTAAAGCTATAAGATTTATAACAACATCCAGTTCATCAGCGCCGTCAACAATTGCTAAAATGCTTTCAGCAATCTTTGCTTCTATAGCAGAATATCCAAGGGGAAAACCAATTACTGTTGCCAGTTTAACATGCGTATTTTGTAATTGTGGTTTAGCTACCTTAATCATTGGCGGCGGCAAGCAAACCGCTGCAAACTTGTATTGTTTTGCTTCATCACAAATACGCTTCACATCTGCAATTAAAATGGCCGGTTTTAATAAAGTATGATCGATATATTGATTAAGCTGCATAAATTCTTCCGCAACAATACAAAAATTAAGAACGTATCAAACGAAGTTTAAGCTTTAGGGAATGTAAACACATATTATTTTGTGAAAGGCACATTATTGTTAGCCAAACAAAGGTTTCATATTGCAAGGGCGAAAGCAACGATTCAAGATAGTTGATTGAATTAACAAAATTATTACAACGGTTATGATCTCTTTTGCATCAATGTTAAAGTCATAATTCAATGAAATAAAAAATAATGCAACCTAAAATTGTACAGCACATTTTTCAAACCTTTCTGCACAAAACCCGTTTGCTGTTTGTTTTATTAGGAGAAATGTATATCATTTTCATTTTGTTCATTGCGGTTATAATAGCCGCTTTAATTACGTTTTTATCTTATTTGCCTTTAATAATTGTCGGCAGAATAGGTAACACTACACTGTATCGTAAAGATTTTATGGTAAACTGACTTTTAAATTCTTTTCCTTTAATTTTCGCATTAAAAATTTAACTTCAATGCGAAATGAAAAGTTATGCAACATAAAACACATTACGACACAGTTTCTGAAGCAATTGATGAATTGCGCAAGCAAGGTTTTACGGCTGACTTTAATTTACAGGGTAAAAATATTGTATGCAGTGAAGAACAATTTGATGAAAGCAACTATGAGATTGTTGATGTATATCGGTATGAAGGCAATACAGATCCGGCTGATGAAGCCGCTGTGTACGCCATCAAATGCTCAAATGGTGTAAAAGGAATTTTAGTGACCGGTTATGGCGCTTCGGCAGATTTTAATTTTCAAAAAGCTCAATGAGTAACTACTACTGTTAGCTCCATTCTTCCATTTCTTTTTGCTGCTCCCGTTTATAAACTTTTTTAGACAGGTAAACGCTTAATTCATACAAACCAAATAACGGAATAAATACGATTGTCTGGCTATACCAGTCAGGGCTGGGTGTAATTACTGCAGCAAGTATCAGTAATATAACAATGGCGTACTTGCGTGTTCGTCTTAAAAATTGTGGTGTAACAATTCCAATTTTTGTAAGGGCATATGTAAGCACCGGCATTTCAAATGCAATACCGCAGCCCACAATAACATCAGTAAGGTTATCAATATAATCATTAATTGTCGGGCGTGTTGTAACCATATTTAATGCACTCACCTGGAATGTGGCTAAAAAATTAAATGTGAATGGTCCTAAAACAAAGTAACCAAATGCAGCGCCCAAAAAGAAAAAGAAAGAAACCCAGAAAATTACAAAGCGTGTTCCCTTTAATTCTCTTGGTTTAAGAGCGGGTTTCACAAAGCGCCAGAATTCCCAAAAGATATAAGGAAATGCTCCAATTAATCCACCAACAAATGCTATTGAAAAACTGCTGAAAAACTGGCCACCAAACGTTGTGGTTTGCATGGTAATATTTACAGGCGGCAAGCACAATTGATTACCCAAACCAAGTTTGTGACTAAGATTACAAATAACGCGGTAACTTATAAAATTGGGGTTGATGGGGCCGGCGATCACATTATCAAAGACCCATTGTATTTTAATGAAAATAATTATGGCAAGAACAAGAATAACCAATAAAGAGCGGATAATATGCCATCTTAATTCTTCAAGATGATCTACAAAAGCCATTTCGCCTTTACCCTGGCTTCTTCGACCAAAAAAACCTTCTGCCATTTAATTTTCTTTAGTAAGCGCTGCAAATGTAAGGGCAGTGCAAGCAAACAGATGTATAAATTTATTTTTGTTTCATTGTTTCAAAGTTTCAGTTGTTTCAATGTTTAAATCATACGATTAATAAGATAACGGTTGAAACTTTTTAAACGTTGAAACAATGAAACGATTATCGCAGCAGCTTCACTTTTACCATTTCAATGCGTGTATCGCTCACATTTAAAATATCAAATTCGTATTTGTCAACAATGATACGTTCCTTAGCCCGCGGAATAGTTTCATGCTGGTTAATTATATAACCTGATAATGTTTCGGATTCTGAATCGGGAAAATCAAGCTCATATTTTTCGTTTAAATAATCAAGTTCGAGCCTTCCCGAAAAAATAAACTCATTTTCTGCGATTTGTTTTTCTACAAATTCTTCGGTATCATACTCATCCTGTATCTCGCCAAAAATTTCTTCCAGCAAATCTTCCATAGTTATAATGCCTGCAGTGCCGCCAAATTCATCAACAACCCAGGCAATACTTTTTCTTTCTTTATTAAATTTATTCATCAGGTCTGTTGCGCTCATTGTTTCTGGCACAACAGGAATAGGTAACAATATCGAACGCAGATCGGCAGGCTTTTTAAAAAAATCAAGTTGATGAATATAACCTTGTATGTTGTCAATATTGCCTTCGAAAACAACAAGCTTACTCAACTTGGTTTCTATAAAATGTTGCAAAGCCTGTTCAACCGAAAATGTTATATCAACTGCTTCTATTTCTGTTCTTGGCACTAAACATTGGCGCACTTTTACGGATGGCAGCGATAAAGCATTTTCAAAAAGCTCGGTATTCAATTCCTGCGAATCAGGATCCTGTTCTTTTGATTGCTGGTAAAAATGTTCCAGGTCAATTTTAGAAAATGGTTCACCTTTATCTTTTATCCTTACGTTAAAAAGATATTTTAAAATGCCTTCTGCAACATTTACAAATAATGAAGAAACAGGATTGAAAATGTTATAAAACAGTTTGGCAACCGGTGCAAAAAAACTTAGCAGGCTATCATTGCGTGCACGAAAAATTGCTTTCGGTAAAAACTCGCCAACAAGTAAAACCAGCAACGATGAAAGCACTGTATCAAATAACAGCTTTACATACTCGTTTTGTAATTTAAGCGGATTCCATAACGAAGTGCGCATTAGTTCGCTGAACAATAATCCATAAATAACAAGAAAAATATTTACACCAATTAAACAGGCGCCTAAAAACCTTGAAGGCGCTTCCATGAATTTAGAAAGAATATTACCGCTGCTTAAACCTTGCTTCTTCTTCAGTTCAACAGAAAGCCTGCTGGCACTTACAAAAGCAATTTCAAGCCCTGAAAAAAATGCGATAAATAAAAGTGTGAAGCCAATCCAGATGAGCAGGTTAACGGAATTCATAATCGAAGATAGCCTTATTATTTATTTGCTTAAACCTGTTCAGGAAAATGTTGTTGTTTACCCATTTCCAAAATCCAGTCTTTGCGTTTTAATTCAAAGTTAGTTCCGAGGTATAAACGGCGCACTTGTTCATCAGCAGCAAGCTCTTCAGCAGTGCCGTGTTTAAAAATCTTTCCTTCAATTAAAAGATATGCACGATCGCAAATTGAAAGCGTTTCATTTACGTTATGATCTGTAATTAAAATACCAATGTTTTTATATTTTAATCTTGCTACAACCCCTTGTATATCTTCAACCGCAATCGGGTCAACACCCGCAAACGGTTCATCGAGTAAAATAAATTTTGGATCAACCGCTAATGCTCTTGCAATTTCTGTTCTGCGCCGTTCACCGCCGCTTAAACTGTCACCGTTATTTTTTCTTACATGATTCAAATTGAATTCCTGCAGTAAGTCTTCTAACTTATCCATGCGTTCGTACTTACTCAAGTTCGTCATTTCAAGCACAGCAAGAATGTTATCTTCAACGCTTAATTTTCTAAACACGGATGCTTCCTGGGGCAAATAACCAATACCTAATTGCGCTCTTTTATACATTGGCATTTTGGTTATGTTCTCATCGTCTAAAAAAACTTCACCGGCATCAGCCTTTATTAATCCAACCACCATATAAAATGTGGTGGTTTTCCCGGCGCCATTAGGGCCAAGCAAACCAACAATTTCGCCTTGTTCTACATTTATCGAAACATCATTTACAACAGTACGGCTGCTGTAGGTTTTAATAAGATTTTTTGTTGTGATAACGATACCCAAAATAATTCCTTTTCAACAAAAATAAATGATAGCGGTTTAATGTTAATGCGATGTTGCTTTATTAACAAACAAAATGCATCTTACAATTATTTTTTGAACTGTTTGCTTTTTGTATTTATAATTTACAAAACAAACGAGCTTATAATATGCTGATTCTTTATTTTTATATTAATTGCATAACATTTATAAATTTTATTCAACTGTTTTCAACAGTAGTTAGAGCGTTGTATAATTTTTGGAAGCTGGCTTTTAATTTGATTATAAAACACATCATCAATCATTCTTATAATTTATAAAATGCAGCCAGCATCATACACAAATTATAGTACTTCAAAAAGCAGGGAAGAATTTTTAGAAGATGAGGATTTTGTAAACCCTTTACCAAGAGCAGTTCTAAGAAAAAATACGCCAATATTGCTTGATGGAGAATGGAGCTTTGCCCTTGATCCGACAGATGCGGGCTTGCAGGAAAAATGGTATCTTATTCATCATTACCAGGACACAGCACAGTGGCCCGGCTCTATAGAAGAACATATTGCACGTGTAAAAGGAATAAAAGATGAAAATGCGTGGCAGGGCCAGGTGGTTGCCTGGTACGAACGTGAATTTCCGTTGCCACAAATGGCAGTTAATGGTACTCCCGGTATGTTACAATTAACGTTTGGTGCCTGTGGTTATGAAACACGTGTTTGGCTGAATGGCATCTTATTAAAAACAATTGAGGGAGAGGAGATACATTTTGGTGAATACACTTCTTTCTCTTATGAACTTCCTGACGAAAACCTGAAACCTGTTAATAGACTTACCGTGCGCATTGCAGATACAATGGATGCGGACATACCACGCGGCAAGCAAGAATCAAACGTATATAAACGCGGCGGTATCTGGTATCAAACTTATTCGGGTGCTGTAAGAAGTATATGGCTTGAACAGGTGGAACGAAACCGCTTAAGAAGCAGGGTGGGAGTTGTTTCCGTTATTGAAGATAATTTGGTGCGCTTCAACATTACTACGCGTATTCATGATGCCGGCGCTTATACTGTAAGGTTTCAAATTTTTAACAGGATGCAGGAAGGTGAAACGCCGTTAGCAAGCTCTGATTTCCTGTTACAACTTGAAGCGGGGCAAAAACAACAACGTCTTGTTATAGAAGTACCCGGTGCAAAATTATGGTCGCCGCAAGACCCGCATTTATATAAACTCGTTGCACAGTTAATTGATGCTAACGGCCACGTTGCAGAGATAGAAACATATTTCGGCCTGCGCAAAATTGAAGCAAGAGGTTGTTGTGTTTATTTGAATAATAAACCCATTTATCTTGACGGTATTTTATATCAACCCGCCACTTCAACATATGAACAAATAAAGCGGCACATGCTTGCAATGAAAAAACTTGGTTGCAACCTGGTGCGTATTCATATTGCCGGTGTTGACCCCAGAGTATATAATCTTGCAGATAAACTTGGAATGCTATTATGGGTAGAAGTTCCAAGCCCGCACCGGTCGAGTTTAAAAAGCCGCGAAAACCACAGGGCCGAATTGTTGCGCATGCTTGATTTGATTGGTTCGCATCCTGCGGTTGTTATCTGGAGTTTATATAATGAAGACTGGGGTGCGCAGGATATTGCTACCAATGAAGAAACAAGAAAATATATAGTAGACATGTATCACTACATGATGCTTGCACAGCCACAGTTTTTAGTGGTAGATAATGATGGCTGGCATCATATCTCTTACCTGGGAAGATTAAAATCTGATCTACTAACTGTTCACATTTATACACCTGTTATTGAAGAATGGAAAAAAACATTAGACAAATTAGTTGCCGGTGAATTGGTTGGCGTTGCAGCCAACCCCTTGGTAGTTGGCGACCCTTTCTTTTATCGCAGGCAGGTACCGCTTGTAGTAAGCGAATGGGGCGGTTTTGGATTTGTAAATTACGGTGGTCCTTCAAATGAAATGGACAGGGTAGAATTAATTAAAGCGTATAAAAAGGAATTAGGCCAACGCTCAATAGCCGGTGACGTTTACACCCAGGCCACAAATATTGAAGAAGAAAAAAATGGTTTAATAAATATTGAAACCGGCGAGTTATTTGTGCCCGAAGGAATACTGAAAAGACCCGCCTCAGAAAAATAAGTGACGATACTGCGGCTGCCGGTAAGCGTTAAGGATTTCCATTTAAACTAATCGCATAAGTTTCGGTGCGATTTCCGGCAATATAAATTAATGTGCTGATCAAACAGTCATTTCAAATACACAATTGGTTTATTAAAAAAAACAGTTCATACTTATGGATATAAGTAAGCACTTATTCGCATTATACTTTAGCATAATAAAATATTTTTATGAAAAAGATATTCTTTGCATGCATTATAATGGTTGCCGCACTTTACTCATCGGCGCAAACAAAAGCTGTTCAAAAGTTTGATACAGTATATATGAAATCGAGCGAAATAAAAATTGGTTTCATCACTGCGATGAATGATGTTTCAATTGATTTTGTACATAAAGGGGAAACGCTCAGCTATACATTAAAAAAGCCGGATATTGTAAAGATCGTTTTTTCAAGTGGCCGTGTGGAAATGATAAATGACCCTGAAGCAAGTAAAGCTGCAGTTGCGCCGGTAGATCATCATAACAAAGCCGCTGTTTTGCCATTTAACTATATCAACACGCAACAGGAAAATAATCCTGAAATGGGGTTTAAAGTGCAACAGGAATGTTATACATTTTTGAGCAACAAATCTGTGTCGCTTCAAATACAAGACCCGGTAACTACTAATGCAATGCTTGGAAAAGCCGGCATTACACCGGAAAATATCAGGAACTATACTATGCCTGAGCTTTGCAATATTCTTGGAGTTGCATATGTGCTTCGCGGTACTGTTACATCAAATATGTCAAGCGTAACTTCATCAGGCAACGCATCATATAATGCAAAAGATGGCAGCAGTGCAGATAAGAACGGTGTTTCCAATAAATCATCAGGCAGTGTATATGCGTCCAATACAACACAGGAAAATTTTAGAACTTCTGTGCTAATGGAAATTTATACTGATGAAGGCAAGAAAGTGTATGGGCAGGATCGCACTTCATTCTGGACAACTGTTGATGCATATAAAAATACATTGCAGTTCCTTTTAAAGAAAACACCTATTTATGGTTTATAGAATCAACTCTTTTCACCAATGAATTGATCGCTTTGGTGTTTAAATAATACATTAAAAGTAGTAAGACTTCCATAAATGCGGGTGATGTATTGCTGCAAATCAATTTTATCTTCATCGGTAAGTAATTTATGCGCGTTAATACGTTGCTCCATCACCCGCAACCTGTCACGAAGCATTACAATTTTATGAAAGAAAGTTTCGATAGGGACTTCCTTTTCTTTTAGCGAAGCATCGCCGGGTTTAAGAATCATCAATCCATTTTTCCATTTGTCACCGAGCGAAACAGTTTCCGTTACATCGCTCCATTCTCGCAAAATTTTTATCAAAGCATCTTCTGCTTCGCTAAAACTTACATTGTATTCCGGTTCTATCCGTTCTATTATTTCAACATTAAAATCTTTGGGAACTGTTTTTATTCCGTTATCAATAAAACATATATTGTATGCTTTTTTATGCAAACGAATTACAACGCCCACACCATAAGAAGGATGTTTTATTCTTGAACCAATACCTAAAATTTCCATTGTTTTGTTTTGCGTAAAAATAATTGCTGTAATGAAATGTTAAGTGAATAACGTTTAATTTCTTGCCCGTTATTTGCATTAATTCTTTCATGCCTTCAACTGTTATTGCTTCATTTCATTATAATGTTGAAACAAATGTGCTAACGATCGTGTTTGTTTCAGGAATAGTTTATCATTATAAAAATGTGCCTGAAAAAATTTATAAAAACATGAAAAATTCAACATCAAAAGGCATTTATTTTAACCGCAACATTAAAGACAAGTTTGAATTTGAAAAAGTACCCTGATTTAATTACAATTCATACGCGGAAATCCTCAATTCATTACACTAAGCAGATGATTTGTTTTGCATTAAAACATACTGTAAAATAAAACACAGTAATTTGTAACGAATGCAACTCAGGCTTCCTCGATACACAAGTAAGGATTACATTATCATGTTATGGACGATGATTCCATTTGGCGTGATACTGAATATCCTGATTTTTGGCAAGCAATACTTCAGCGGATGGGGAATATTTCTGGGCGCTACTTTCATTACAACAGCTGCAACGTTTATTGATTTTACTTTATGCGGAGGCGTTGCCGTGATTCTTAAAAAAAGATTTCCGCTCGACAGTGAAGTAAAAAAACGGCTTACTATTATGATCATCGTTTTCCTGATCATTTCCGGTTTGTTTTTATACTTTCTTTTTTCGGGATACGCATGGATACGTTTTTATAATTACAGTTTTAATCAAAGCGGTTTTACACTCGCTTATATAAGTATGGGCGTGTTGAATATCTTCCTGACGTTTTTGCACGAAGGCGTTTCGAGATTTGAACTGTGGAGAGCAAATCTTTATGAAACAGAAGAACTGAAAAAAACAGTGAAGCAATCGCAGCTATTAGGCCTGAAAAGCCAGGTAAATCCGCATTTTTTATTCAATTGTTTAAACTCGTTATCAAGCCTCATAAATGAATCTGAAACCGAAGCAGAAAATTTTTTAAATGAAATGAGCAAAGTGTACAGGTACATGTTGCGTAATGATGACGACATTCTTATCTCGCTCGATAAAGAGCTTTCCTTTATACAATCATATTATGCTCTGCTGAAAGCAAGATATGGCGATGGCATCCAGCTTGAAATTAACGTGAATGAAAAAGATAAAGAATGTTTATTACCTCCATTGAGTTTGCAGGTAATTCTGGAAAACGCATTTAGTCAAAACACAACGCAGAAAACATCGCCGCTTAAGATTCAGATCAGTTCAAATAAAAATGGCGAGATCATTATAAAAAATAATGTGCAGCGTAAAACAATTACTGACGGGTTAGATTATGAAGCAGGGCTGGATAATCTGGTGAGCAGGTATAGGTTATTAAACCATGAACAGTTAACAATTACTGATAAAAAAAGTGAACGCATTATACACTTGCCTTTGATAAAATGCAAAGAGGAGGTAAGTTTATGAGTGTGTTAAAATCAACAAGAACAGAATGGATAAGTTTTCTTGTGCTGATGCCATTGATTGATGTGATCACACTGTACAATATGTATGGGGAAAGAATTTGGCACGATCATAAAGCCTTAAGCATAATGTTTTTATTGAATTATGTTGTAGGTATTCTCACATTTTTCCTGAACGTTTTTGCAATGCATAAACTGCAACAGGCATTACCGGAATTAAAGCAAACGGTAAAGCGGGTTATATTGATTGTATTATCACATATTTTTATAACGATTGCTGTTTTTAGCGTGCTGTTTAAATTCTATGATGCTATATCATTGTTTGGTTTTAAAATGGACGTGCAGCAATTGAATTTATCTGTTTGGGTGGTGATTGGGATGGTAATGTTGAGTGATACCTTGTGGGAATCTGAATTCATTTATAAAAAGTATAAAGACAGTATTATTGAAAAGGAAGCGATGCAGCAATTAAGCCTGCAACAGGAATTCGACGCACTTAAAAACCAGGTGAATCCGCATTTTCTCTTTAATTGTTTTAATACCTTGTCATCATTAATCAGCGAAGATAAAAAGCAGGCTGAAAATTTTCTGAATGAATTAAGTAAGGTGTATCGTTATTTATTGCGCAATAATGAAGATAGTTTGTCAACCTTGCAGGATGAACTGAATTTTATTCAATCATTTTACCGTCTTTTAAAAACAAGGCATGGAGATGCGATACAATTGCAAGTTGAAGTGGATAAAAAATACTATAAATACCTGTTGCCTTCATTGAGCTTGCAATTGCTGGTTGAAAATGCTGTAAAGCATAATGTGGTTTCCAAATATCAGCCGCTTGTAATAGACATTTTTAGCATGGAAGGAAATAAGTTAGCCGTAAATAATAATCTTCAGCCGAAAAAAATAAAAATGCCTTCTAACAAAATTGGTTTGGCAAACATTCAATCAAAATATGAATTGCTGAAGCAAACTGGTTATGAAGTGCTGAAAGACACAAGAAATTTCACTGTTGTGCTGCCGCTTATCTGGAACAATAATGGCGAAATGCAATTCTCATTTGTGCAAAGAAATAATGAACATCTCAACATCGATTAAAATAAAAAGCAAAATGAAAATATTAATAGTGGAAGACGAAGATCTTGCCGTAAAAAAAATAAAAAAAACATTGAGTGAGGTTGACGCAAATGCAGATGTGGTTGGCGTTACAGACAGCATTGTTTCAACTGCTGATTGGTTGCAAACGAATCCTCAACCCGATTTGATATTGATGGATATTGAATTATCAGATGGGCAAAGCTTTGAAATATTCAGCCGTGTGCCGGTTAAAAGTGCAGTTGTATTCACCACATCGTATGATGAATATGCATTAAAAGCGTTTAAAGTAAACAGCATTGATTATTTATTAAAGCCAATACAAACAGAAGACCTGGAAGCTGCGCTGAACAAGTATAAACAAATGAAACAATTATACAACACAGGCGATGGCAAAACCGATTTGAATATGGATGCATTGGTAAAAGAGTTGCAGCAAAAATTGCAACCAAAAGAATACAGGAAAAGATTTTTGGTAAAACACGGGCAAAAACTGGTTTCAATTGAAGTGGATGAAATTGCTTACTTTTTCAGTGACGGGCGATTGAACTTTTTTAAAACTGATGATAACCGGAAGTTTGTTGTAGATTATACCATGGATGAACTGGAAGATATGCTTGATCCGCAAAAATATTTTCGTATAAGCCGTGCATTTTATGTATCTGTAAGAAGCATAAGCCAGATACATGATTATTTTGGCAACCGCTTAATGCTGCAATTAAAACCGGCTGTAGATAAAGAAGCAATTGTAAGCCGTGAGAAAGTTTCTGATTTTAAGAAATGGATGGGAAAATAATTTGATGATGAGTTGATTTGATAATTTGGAGATTGTTGGATTTGAGGAATTCTATTATTTATATAGATACGAGCAATATCAGCGAAACGCCTTTGCTGTCATTTTGAATATCTGATTCTGCATTGATCACTTTTGCACGCTGCTTAATTTCTTTTGTTGTTTGTTGCGCAACTTCAGTTGAAAAGTTTACTTCACTATTTTGAATTTTCATTACCAATTTTTTATCTGCATGGTCTATGTTGATCATACTTACAGATTTGCCGGCTTCTTCTGCAATGGTGCGCAATGTTTTTTTGAAAATTAAAAATAGTTCATGCCGCACTTTCATATCAAGTTTTAATTGTTTAACTTTTTCATCTACTTCCATTTGCACCTGCGTTGGAAATGTGCTTTGAATATTTTCCGCATATTCTTTCATGCGCAAAATTGTTTTCTCCATGCTGTCATTTTGCGGGTTTAATGTCCAAAGCATATCATCCATCGAGTCAATCATGGTTCTGCTTTTATCGCTGATCTGGCCTATATATTCTTTTGATCTTTCAACATCTTTATCTGCCTTTATTTTAGCCATTTCACTTAACAGGTTAATGTGATTCAGCGTTGTATTTACATCATTATGCAGGTTTTGTGCAATTTGTGTACGCACTCTTTGCAATGCCTGTATCTTTTTAATCCTTTCTTTATCAAAAAAATAAAATGTAACAAGAATTAATAAAATCAGGAAACCAAGAAACCACCATGTTTGCCAAAAAGGTGGTATAACATGCAAATGCAATTCTGTTATTGCGCTTTCTTTTCCTTCCGAATTTTCTGCTCTCACTTTAAAAATATAATCTCCCGGCGGCAGGTAATTATATACGGCTTCATTTAAATTTGATGATTGATGCCAGTCTTTATCAATACCCGTTAATGTGTAATAATAATGCAGTTTGTTTTGCGGCGTATAATTTAATGCGCTGAATTCAATTGTAACAGAAGTGTTGTTGTATTTTAAATCAATTGTTTTAAATCTTGTTAGCGAATCAATCATTAACGGAACATTGCCCAATGAAAAATTAGTAATAACGACTTTATTAATGTTTGCAGTTTTTGAAATGGCTAAAGGATCAAATGCAACGAGATTTTTATCAGTAAGATAAATAAGTTTTCCGTCCCTGGTTTTATAATCACCTGCTACATTAAACAGGTCGTAGCCGATGCCATCTCTTCGGTCAAACGTTGAAAATATTTTCCTGTTAAGATCGAACCTGCATATTTGGTTAGCCATTCCGAGCCAGATAATTCCTTTGCTATCTGCTTCAACGCTAAGCACAGTATTTGATGGCAGGCCATTTTCTTCGTTGATGTGTACGATTTTATTTGTTTTGGTATTAAGAATATCCAGCCCCTCATCTGCAATTAGCAACAGGCTGTCATTGTAAGTGTACATATCATTAATACTGCCGTTCCATAATCCTCCGTTATTTGGGTTGTCTTGGGTATAATGCGCCAACATTTTATTTGTTTCCGGGTCGTATTTATATAAGCCGTCTTTAAGGCAGCCTGCCCAAATAAAACCGTCGCCTGCCGTATACATTTTTTGAATATAGTAAGAACCTTTATCTCTGATTATTTCATAACCTTTATGAATGTTTCCATTGGCGGCGTTCATATTCCATTTTACAATTCCACCGTTTTGTAATCCAAACCATAAATTGCCGAAACGGTCTTCTGTTACCTGGCGTATAGTGCTTTTTCTAAATATGCTATCATGCAGCACTTCAAGTTTACGCTTTACAGGATCGTACACCGCCATCTCACCTCCCTGCATCCCCATCCATATCAAACCTGTTTTGCTATGCTCATGCACACACCACATCATGTAAGGCCTTGTAAGTATGGTTAATTCTGGCGGCAACGTTAGTGCATTAAATTGTTTATCATAGTAAAACAAACCAGCGCCCCAGGTAGTAAAAAGGAAATTGCCGTTTTTCAATTCACAGGCATCGGTTATGCCTGCTTCAACAGCTTCTTTATCCGGCCCGTGTTTTAATTTGTAATTATAAAAAACCTGCATGTCGGGATTAAAAACAAAAACACCATTGTCTGTTGCAATCCAAATGTTATGCTGCCGGTCTTCTATCATGCGATATACTCTGTCGAATGTTATACTTTGCTCACCTGCATATATATTAGGAATGAGTTGAAAAGGTGCATCATCATTACCTGTAAATTCAGCGATGAAACTTCTGCCATAAAACCACTTGCGCCCATTTTGTTGAAACAAACTGCCGTTCAATTCAATGTATCCTAAATTGAACTGTTTTTTTAGACTGTATATTTTTTTTTCGCCTGTCTTTAAATTATCCATATTTATAAAAGGGGCGTATGCAACAAGCGGCCAGCTGCTGTACCATAAGGTATCATTTTTATAATCATAAAAACTCGTTACAGCTGAATCGTTCCCGAGATGATTTATAAAAATATCATTGTCAGGATTATGGCCCCGGTAATTAAGATTTCCTGACTTATCATTATATGTCATCAGGCCGCCGTAAACTGCGATCCAAAAGCTTTTGCCGTTATCAACGCTCTCCATATCGGTTATGCGTTTTTTTGCAGGGAGTGTAAATGCAACTTCCTGCCTGAAAACCATTGCATCAGGATCATATATAAAAATTCCTTTCCCTTCAATATATAATGCTATATAGCCATTTGCCGCTTTGCCAAAAAATGTTACTTCATAAGGATTATTCGGATCTTCGCCGTCGATAGATACTGGCGTATAGCTGAATTTTTTTGTATCAAAAAATCCAACCTTTTTATTTACATACAACCACAGGTTATCATTTTTATCCATGGTAATCTGTAATACCGAATTTTCCGGAAGTGAGTGGGGATTTGTACTTGAATGCCTGAAAGTAAGAAACCGGCTGCCATCATAACGTTGCAAACCGTCAACAGTTGCCAGCCAGATATAACCTTGTTTATCCTGCACTACATCAAATACAGAATTTGAAACAAGGCCGTTGTTTGTACTGTAATGCGTAAACGCATATTGCTTTACCTGCTGTGCAGGAATTGAAGTAAAGGGAAACAGTAGCCAGATAAAAAAATAATGACGAACAGACCACATTGGTATTCAAATATAACTCAAGGCGCTGCGATATTAATATAATCTGTTGAATTCATTGAATCAATTGGTATAAATAGTACATGAATTGTTTTTTTGCGAGGATGAACTGTTTTGGGTAAAAGAATTCTAACTACGTCCGTCTTAATTCATAAATGAAATAACATTAACCACAAACTATAAATGCTTTTATACAATCCGGTTATTAAAAAACGCAATTGCTGCATCATATACTTGACTTGCCTTGTGCTGTAAAGTAATCTTGCATTAAATATTAAACATCAAAAAAAATTATAATCATGAATCGCTTTAATTCATTCTTACTTGTACATAAAGGACTTCGTGCAATGTTGTATGATGCTTCTTTAACCTTACAGCAAACAGATTTTTCAATGCCTGCCGAAGCAGAAGTTGCTGTTACTAAAGTTTATAATGTTCTCTTCGCTTTCAATCGTCATGCTCATCATGAAGACAGTTTTGTATTTCCGATGGTTGAAAAATTCGACCCTGAACTTTCGGCTAAATTTGAAAAAGAGCATGCGGAAGATCATCGTTTGGGCAACTGTTTAAAAAACTTATTGACCATTTTTGAAAATGCGGTGTTACCTGAAGAAAAAACGATTTGCGGTTCAGCAATCATTAAATCTTTTACAGAATTTTTAGTGTTCAATTTACAGCATATGGCAAAGGAAGAACATTTAATAAACCAGTCATTATGGAAACATTATACTGATGAACAAATAATAGAAACCAGCCATCGGTTAGTTGCCTCTATTCCGCCTGCAGAAATGCAAAATATGGCAAGGTGGATGTTGCGTGGCATGAGTACAACAGATGCTATTGGCTGGTTGAAAGGAATTAAAAATTCAACGCCTGCATTTGTGTTTAACAATGCAATGCATTTGGCAGAGGAAGAATTAAGTGAAACACGTTTTGTAATAGTTCAGGAAGCATTGGAAGAAGCAGTTTTAGCATAAGCATACAGGTAGGATTAATGTGAACCTGCAGGATATTTCCTGCGGGTTTTTTGTTTATAAAATGATTTGATATTATTGCAGCGTAAACCAAAACAATTGTATCACTAAACCTAACATTTATGGAAGATCTTCAAACACAGGATTTACTTACTGAAACCGAATTTAATGTTCAATACGGAAAATTCTGGCCACGCTTTTGGGCACTGTTGCTTGACGGATTAATTCTTGCGGTTCTTGCCCCAATTACTTTTTTCAACAGGTACGAATGGAAAAATATGGTAGTGCTAATAATTATATCTGCAATTCAATTAAGTTATAAGCCTTTCTTTGAATACAGGTATGGCGCAACTCCGGGTAAAATGGCTTTAAAATTAAAGGTCGTGAGTTATGAATTTCAAAAAGCAACCATTGAGCAGGTTGTATTACGAAATATTTTTCACATTTTATCAGGCTTAATTGTATTAGGCCTGGGAATTTATGCCTTCATTCAGCCGGAATTTTCATTTGCATCTACTTCAAGCCAATATGCACAAATAGGTAAGATAGGAATGCTTACTTTAACATGGGAAGGATTAATGTTTGTTATCTTTTTAATTGATTTTATTTTTCTTGTCAGCAGCCCTGACAGCAGAAGTTTACACGACAGAATCGGGAGAACATTTGTTATTAGAGCGAATGTATAGAAATAAAAAAGGCAAAGTTTTTCACTTCGCCCTTTTTGCTGATGTTATTTTAAGATTACTTATCTGCAACATCGGGTGTTTTTGCAGCAGGTACTGTTTTCAAAAATTCATAGATAGCTTTCAGTTCATCATCATTCATGTGTTTAAAACTGTTCCAGGGCATTTCACTTTCAGCAAATAGTTTTCCTTTATGAAAGCGATCAATAAATTGTTGCTCTGTCCATG
Source organism: Parafilimonas sp. (assembly GCA_019247895.1). Taxonomy (GTDB): domain Bacteria; phylum Bacteroidota; class Bacteroidia; order Chitinophagales; family Chitinophagaceae; genus Parafilimonas. The sequence goes on from JAFBAF010000080.1 coordinate 22,078, forward strand.
TATAAATTCTTCCTTCAGGTGTATTAGTAAGGTTTGGGGGAATTAAACCGCCGCCCATTGGTGTGCCGCCGGATAAAAGCGGGGCAAGATAAGCGCCGCTTAAATCACGTTTTGTATGGCAGCCTGCACAATTGCCCACACTCAATACAAGATACTTTCCATATGAAGCAGTTGTATCTGCTTTTATAGAAGCAGGAACATCACCGCTTGGGCCAACAGGTTTTACCATATACGCTTTTACAGCGTTTCCAATTAAGTTTAGTTTGTTGCCAGGTACTTTGTTTTTTACAGGTTGTATTGTTCTTAAATAAGAAATCACTGCTGTAAGATCTTCATCACTCATATTATGAAAGGGCATAAAATCATAAACGGCCTCTCCGTTTGCGTGCACACCAAAACGCAATACTCTTGCAATCTCTTGATCTGTTAAATCGCCAATGCCCGTTTCTTTATCAGGCGTAATATTTTTAGAATAAATTGTACCAACGGGTAAATTAAATGCAAGCCCGCCGCTAAGCGGAACTTCTTTTCCTAAGCTAATTAATGAATCAGCATTAACAGTGCTGTGGCATTCGGTGCAATGCGCCAACCCATAAACAAAATGTTTCCCTTTTGCAATTATTGCAGTGTCTTTTGATGCATGAATGTTTGGATAAGCTGCATCATATTTTAGATGCTGTCTCGATGCAGTAACTATGGTTACACCTATAATTAATATAAGGAGTATAATACCTGTCCATTTTAAAATCTTCTTTATCATAAAACAATATTTAATGATGTTGATTGAATGTGATGTGAAAATAAACTGGTATTCAACCCTTGTAAATGTGCTTCTGCATCAACTGGTGAAAACAAGTAATGAATTGCAGCTGCAGTTTAAATATTGAAGCCTTGAAAATTAAATCGAAATACTTATGCGGTTATTCTTTCAGCTCTTCTTTATAAACAGACATTTTTTTGTTGTTGTTTTCATCATTTCATTAAAACGTTTGCTCAATTCATGCATCAACTGCTTGCTCTAACTTATTTATCAAACAAATTTTACGGAGCAATTAGTTAAATCAAATTCAATTATATCAACTTAAATTTTTTTTATGTCAAACTTATTTACTCATCCAAAAACAATAAAGCTTATCAAAAGAAAGTATGTAGCAAGCTTTATTTTATCTGCGTTTTTAATTATTTCATCTTTTTGTGTACATGCACAGAATGTTTTAATCGGCCTAACATCAAACGGAAGTATTGAAGGAAAAGGAACTGCTTTTACCATCAATACAAACGGGAATAATTTTTCTGTAATGAAAGGATTTACCGATTGGGGAAACACACCTAACGGGAGTTTATTTAAAAATGATGACGGCAATTTTTATGGTATGACAAGCAGAGGCGGAACAAATAACGACGGAACAATTTTTAAAATGACACCAAATGGAAAGATGACCATGCTGAAGCAATTATATTATACGCAGGATGGCGCTTATCCGGATGGAGAATTAGTAAAAGGTAATGATGGTTATTTATATGGATTAACGTCTGCAGGCGGCGCAAATTCTTACGGAACTATTTTTAAAATTTCAGCATCGGGCAGCAACTTTTCTGTAATTAAACATTTAAATTTTGCAACTGATGGCGCCAATCCGCACGGGCATTTAACGCTTGCAAGTGACGGTAATTTTTATGGCATCACTTACAGTGGTGGCACAAACGGCGGTGGCACCATTTTTAAATTAACAGCTGATGGAAAGTTTTCAGTTATTTATTCATTGAATAAAGCAACTGAAGGGGGTAATAGTTACAGCAGCTTAACTGTTGGTGCAGACGGTAATTTATACGGCACAACATATGGCGGAGGCACAAATAGTAACGGCACAATTTTTAAAATTACCACCGGCGGCAAGTTTACAGTAGTAAGACAATTGAACGGTGCTACAGACGGCTCATATCCGCAAAGCGATCTTTTGTTAGCAAGCGATGGAAGCTTATATGGAACCTGTTCAAGTGGCGGCCAATTTGGTAGCGGCACTATTTTTAAAATTTCTACGGGCGTTTATTCTGTCGTGAAAAATTTTTCACCAAGTACTGATGGCGGCGCACCTTATGGTGGTTTAATGCAAAACACTGATGGGAATTTTTATGGCATTACACGCATTGGCGGCACTAAAGGCGGAGGTACAATTTATAAGTTAACGACCGGCGGTGCATACTCTGTAATTCATCCTTTAGATTATACAAATGAAGGCAACACAAGTTCTTCTGTTTTGGCAAGAGGCAACGATGGCAGTTTATATGCAATGACAAGTTTGGGCGGTGCATTTAATTATGGTATCATTTTTAAAACTACAACCGGCGGCGATTTTACGTTAATGAATACATTTAATGGAGCGACTTTAGGCAATGCGCCGTATTCATCTTTTGTAATAGGAAAAGACAACGCATATTATTGCACTATGTCCGCAGGCGGCGCTTATGGTTTTGGCAGCATTGTAAAAATTTGCGGCGGCGAAGCAAGTGTTTTCTTTTCATTTGATAAAACAAAAGATGGTGGCTATCCTAAAGGAGATCTTCTGCTGGCATCTGATGGAAATTTTTACGGAATGGCATCTGACGGTGGTAAAAATAATGTAGGAACCATTTTTAGAATTACACCTGATGGCACATATTCAGTGTTACGGAATTTAACTGCTGCAACAGATGGTGCTGCACCGGTTGGTGGTTTAATACAGGCAAAAGATGGGTTGCTGTATGGAATGACGAGTGGCGGTGGTGCAAACAATGCAGGAACTATTTTTAAGATGAAACTCGACGGCAGTAACTTTACTGTTATTAAAACTTTTGTGTTTGCTAATGATGGTGGTGCGCCGCTTGGAAAGCTATTACAAGCATCTGATGGTAATTTTTACGGAATGACATCAAATGGCGGGCATATATTTCAACTAACACAAGCTGGTGGTTATTCAAACCTGCATACATTTAACAGCAGCCTCGATGGTTATAACCCATTCGGAAGTTTAATACAAGCCAGCGATGGAAATTTATATGGCACCTGCAGTGATGGTGGAACTAAAAGTTCAGGAACGATTTTTCAAATGTCGCTCGGCGGAAACTTTAAAGTAATTCGCAATTTAGATGCGGTACCCGATGGCAGAATGCCAAAAGGAAGTTTACTGCAGGGAAACGATGGCTTTTTGTATGGAATGACAAGTATTGGCGGCACTTACAACACAGGTACTATTTTCAAAATAGCAACATCAGGGAATAATTTTTCTGTGTTGCATCATATGAACATTGAAACGGATGGTGGCAATGCGTACGGCAGTTTGATATTCGCTGTTAATCTTATTGCTTACCCTCAAACAGTTGATGTAAATGAAGATTCATCTGTAAAGATCACGCTTACAAGTTCTGGCACTGATCCGTTAACTTATACAGTTGTTACCAATCCTGGGCATGGTAAATTAACAGGCACTGCGCCTAAACTTACTTATAAACCAAATAAGAATTACAATGGTACAGATCAGTTCAGCTTTATTGTTACAAAAGGTTGTATGGTTTCAGATGCAGGTGTGATTACAATTAATGTAAAACCAATGCCTGATTCACCAGTGTTGGCACCAATCGGAAATCAAACTGTAAAAGCAGATTCACTATTAAAGTTTAAAGCAAAAGCAACAGACGTTGATTCCGGTCAAACAATTACATATTCATTAATTGGTGCGCCGGCAGGAGCGAAGATCAACAAGAGTACCGGAGTATTTACGTGGACACCGACTGCAGCAGGTACATATAGCTTTAAGGTGCGTGCAACAGATAATGATACACCACCGTTATATGACGAAGAAAAGATTACTGTAACTGTAACGCATAATTTTGCAGGGAATATTTCAAATGCGCAGGCAACAACGGCAGTAAAAGCAAGTGTATTTCCAAATCCTGTAACTGATGTATTGCATATCAGGTTGCAAACACAGGTTGATGATTTGATTGTAAAAGTGCTTAGCCTAAACGGAGCAGTTATTTCAACTTATGATTTCCATAATACGGGCAAAACAAATTGTGATGTGAATGTATCTAAATTAAACAGTGGCATGTATATATTGCAATTACAATCAGATCAAATTAATGAAACATTGAAGTTTATGAAGAATTAAACGTTTGCTAATTATTTGGGAAATCATTATGTCGAGGTAACGAGAATCTCACAAATAAAAATCAGGAGATTTCTCCTATCGTCGAAATGACGCTTCAATCTCCAATCTATTCAATCAAATAAAAAACCGCTTGTAATTACAGGCGGTTTTGTTTTATAGAATTGATTAAAAATCTAATTATACATTTCTTCTCTTAACATGTGCACTCTTTCATCTTCAAGATATTCATCAAAACTCATCAGGCGATCAATAATTCCTTTAGGCGTTAGTTCTATAACCCTGTTTGAAACTGTTTGCATGAAGGTATGATCATGCGATGTTATTAAAACAATGCCGGGAAATATCTGGCAACCTTCATTAAATGCCTGTATGCTTTCCAAGTCCAAATGGTTTGTTGGCTGATCAAGTGTAATTAAATTAGGATTCTGCAACATCATGCGGCTGATCATGCAACGTACTTTTTCACCACCGCTTAAAACGTTTGTCTTCTTCAAAATATCATCACCACTAAATAACATCTTACCTAAAAATCCTCTTAAAAACGGTTCATCGGCTTCTGTAACATGCGGCGGAACATATTGGCGCAGCCATTCTAATAACGTTAATCCTTCAACAAAAAAATCATTATTTTCTAAAGGCAAATAAGCTTTTGTAATGGTTGTTCCCCATTCAAATTTTCCTGTGTCTGCTTTTTCGTTACCATTAATTATGTTGAAAAAATTTGTTACAGCAAGTGGATCTTTACTTAGGAAAGCGATCTTCTCGCCTTTATTTACACTGAAACTTACTTTATCAAAAAGCTTTCTGGCATCAACAGACTTGCTTAAATTTTCAACATTCAAAATTTGATTGCCTGCTTCACGCAACGGTTGAAAAATAATTCCGGGATAACGGCGATTACTTGGCTGAATTTCTTCAATCGTTAATTTCTCCAACGCTTTCTTTCTTGAAGTTGCCTGCTTGCTTTTTGATGCGTTTGCAGAAAACCGTGCAATGAAATCTAATAATGCAGCACGTTTTTCTTCCACTTTTTTATTCTTATCATTTATCTGGCGGCTCATTAATTGTGAGCTTTCATACCAGAATGTATAATTACCTGTAAAGATTTTTATTTTTTGGCGGTCCACATCGGCAACATGCGTACATACTGCGTCTAAAAAGTGACGGTCGTGGCTCACTACCAAAACTATGTTTTCATAATCCGCTAAAAAGTTTTCCAACCAGCCGATGGTTTCAATATCCAAACCATTGGTAGGCTCATCCAATAATAAAATATCAGGATTGCCAAACAATGCCTGTGCTAATAATACACGTACTTTTAAATTACCCGGAATATCCTGCATCAGGCTATTCTGAAATTCTTCTGTAACGCCCAAACTACTCAATAAGCTTGCAGCATCACTTTCTGCTTCATAACCACCCATTTCGCCAAAGTCCGCTTCCAGTTCTGCCGCACGCATTCCATCATCTTCATCAAAATCTGCTTTGGCATAAATGGCTTCCCGCTCATGCATCATCTTCCATAATTTTGCATGGCCCATCAATACTGTATTTAAAACAGTTAGTTCATCAAACTCGAACTGGTTTTGCTTTAAAACTGCCATGCGTTCGCCGGGCGTTATTTCAACTACACCTTTATTCGGTTCAATTTCTCCGCTTAATATTTTTAAGAAGGTAGATTTTCCGGCTCCGTTTGCGCCAATAATTCCATAGCAATTTCCTTTTGTGAAACTGAGATTTACTTCATCAAACAAAACGCGTTTACCGTAAGCCAGCGTGATATTTCTTGCACTGATCATTATACTTGCCCAATTTTTTGAAGGCGCAAAATTAACATAAGCAGTTTAATCATTCAACATAATGAGTGATATTATAAAGTTTAAAGACTACATTTATCTTTTCCTCAACTTTTTTCAAAGAATATTTTATTTGTATTTACTTTTATTTCTAACTTGTATTGTTTTACTTTAGTTGTTTTTACATTCATCTTAAAACATTTCACCATGCGCAAATCTGATCTTATCAATAACATATCAGATAAAACAGGCATCCCAAAGGTTGACGTATTGGTAACCGTAGAAACATTGATAAAAGAAATTAAGGGAAACATTGCCAAAGGAGAAAATATTTACATCCGTGGCTTTGGGAGTTTTATTACCAAGAAACGAGCTGCTAAAATTGGTCGCAATATTAAGAAGAATGTAGCTGTTCACATTCCCGAACATTACATTCCTGCTTTTAAGCCTTCTAAAGAATTTGTGAATGAGGTGAAGCAAATGCCAACTGCACAGTAAATTTGCGGCCTAACATCTTTTCGTGCGAAAACAACAATTGGTTTTGGTTTTAACCAGTGTATTATTACTGGTGGTAATTTGTTTTTTTGGAAATACAGTTGCGCCAAATAAATCTGCGCCGCCGCCTGCATCTGCGGCAAACATGCCGGCAGCGCTGAGTACTCCGGATATTCTCTCCAAGTACAAATCCGGCTTAAATGCACAACAGTTACAAACACTTACACAATTAGAAAACGCTGTGGTAAGAGGCGATGTACATGAGCAGCAATTACATGTTTATCACCAATTGGCATCTTATTGGAGCGATAGTTTACGCTATCCGGAAATTGGGGCTTATTATAGCGGAGAAGCTGCCAAGTTGGAAAATTCTGAAAAAAACCTCACTTTTGCAGCCCGTTTGCTTTTAGACAGGATGATGTCTGACACTGATGCGTTAATGCGTAAGTGGGAAGCAACACAAGCAAAAGAGTTATTTGATAAGGCGCTTGTAATAAATCCAAACAACGATTCTTCGAAGGTTGGTATTGGTGTTTGTTACATGTTTGGTGAAATTTCTGACAATCCCATGCAAGGCATTCTTGCCGTTAAAGAGATAGCAGATAAAGATCCTGGTAACCTGTATGCGCAAATGATGCTTGGTCTGGGCGGGGTTCAAAGCGGGCAGTATGATAAAGCAGCGGAAAGATTTTTAACGGTTATAAAAAAACAACCGGATAATATTGAAGCTATTTTGAATCTTGCCGCTGTATATGAGCGATTGGATAATAAAGCTGAAGCAGTTAAATGGTATAAAAAATCACTAAAATTTATACAACTGCCACAAGCAAGAAAAGATATCGGCGAAAGAATTAAATCTTTACAATAAATTATTAATTACTAAAAAATTTACTTAGGTATGCCTTGTGGTAAAAAAAGAAAACGTCATAAGATAGCGACGCATAAGAGAAAAAAAAGACTTAGAAAAAACCGCCATAAAAAGAAAAACAGATAAATTTGATTACCGACACAATGTTATGTTCATTACATTGTGTCGGTGTTTACTACCCTTTTCCTCCTTGCCTTTCCTTCCTTATTGTAAGTAACGCATGTGCAATAAATTGATGCGCAGGCATACTTGTAAATTTAAATATGGCTATTAAAGAAATGAATTTGTGAACAAAGAGATGATAATTAACGCTACTTCAAATGGCGTTGAAATAGCATTGCTGGAAAATAAAAAGCTTGTTGAGCTACATCACGAAAAAGCAGATGCAAAGTTTGCCGTTGGTGATTTGTATCTTGGCAAGGTTAAAAAATTAATTCCGGGCTTAAATGCTGCTTTTATAGATGTTGGTTTTGAAAAAGATGCTTTTTTACATTATACCGATCTTAGTCCTTACGTTCGTTCAATTTTAAAGTTCACACAAGCTGCTATACAGGATAAATCGGATGAAGTTGCCGATTTTTCAAAATTTCAGCCCGAACCGGAAATAATAAAAACCGGGAAAATAAACGAAGTAATTAAGGGCAAGCCTGAAATATTGGTTCAGATTTTAAAAGAACCCATTGCTGCAAAAGGGCCAAGATTAAGCTGTGAAATTTCATTACCGGGAAGATGCGTGGTAATTACTCCTTTCAACGATATTGTTGCTGTTTCCAAAAAAATACACAGCTCTGAAGAAAGGAAGCGACTGCAAAAAATCATTGATTCCATCAAGCCCAAAAATTTTGGCGTAATTGTACGTACCGCCGCTGAAGGAAAAAATACAGCAGAACTGCATGAAGACCTTTCGCAGTTAATTGCTACCTGGAAAATGATCCAGCAAAATTTGAAAGGCGCTTCTGCACCTGTTAAGATTTTAAGCGAGCAGGATAAAACAACCAGCATTCTCCGCGATTTGCTAACCGAAGATTTTAATAAGATCGTTATTAATGACAGGAACGTTTATAACGATACACGTTCTTATATTCAAAAAATTGCGCCTGAAAAGGCGGATATTGTTACCAGCCATTTAAACGGCACGCCAATCTTCGACCAGTTTGGAATTACAAAACAGGTTAAAGCCGCTTTTGGTAAAACGGTAAACCTGCCAAGCGGCGCTTATTTAATTATTGAACATACGGAAGCCTTACATGTAATTGATGTGAACAGTGGTTATAAAAGTGTAAGCAATAACCAGGAAGAAAATGCGCTGGCAACAAATTTGGAAGCGGCTGAAGAAATTGCAAGACAGTTAAGATTACGGGATATTGGCGGTATTATCGTGGTGGATTTTATTGATATGAAACTGCCTGATAACAAACGTAAGTTACAGGAGGCGATGGATGGCTTCATGAAAATTGACCGTGCTAAGCATGCTGTGCTGCCTATTTCAAAATTTGGATTGATGCAAATAACAAGGCAGCGCATGCGGCCAGAAGTTGCAATTAACACTTCTGAAATTTGCCCAAGTTGTAACGGCACAGGAAAAGTTTCTCCAACATTATTATTGATTGATGAAATAGAAACCCGCCTCAATTATCTCGTTACCCACCAACATAAAAACCTAACCATAGTCGTTCATCCAATTTTATATTCACATCTTACAAAAGGATTCTTCTCCATCAAATGGAAATGGAACCGTAAATACAAAACACGCATTCGTGTAAAACCAAACTCAGATTATTATATTACCGA
>JAFBAF010000311.1 GCA_019247895.1 Parafilimonas sp.
TTCTCTCAAAAGTTAAGAGAGATTGATGCATTAAATAAACAAGGAAAGAATATTATTAATCTTGGAATTGGAAGTCCTGATATGCCGCCTCATGCAGATGTGATAAAAACATTGCAGGAAGAAAGCGCAAAGCCAAATGTACATGCATATCAAAATTATAAAGGTTCACCGGTTTTGCGCAATGCTTTTGCTGATTGGTATAAACAATGGTATAATGTTGACTTAAATGCAGAAACAGAGATTCTTCCATTGATCGGCAGCAAAGAAGGCATCATGCATATTTGCATGACGTATTTTGAAGAAGGTTGTGCAGTACTTGTTCCAAACCCAGGTTATCCTACTTATGCAAGTGCTGTAAAACTTTCTGGTGCCACGCCGTTGTATTACGATTTGAAAGAAGAAAATAATTATGAACCTGACTTCAATCAATTAGAAAAATTGATTGAGAAAGGTTCTGACTTCCACCTTCAGGGGATTAAGGGGCTTTGGGTAAATTATCCGCAAATGCCCACAGGCCAGCCTGCTTCGCAAAAACTATTTGAACAATTAATTGCATTCGGTAAAAAACATAATATTCTCATCTGCCATGATAATCCTTATAGCTTTATTCTAAATGAAAATCCGTTAAGTATTTTAAGTGTTGATGGCGCAAAAGATATTGCACTTGAATTAAATTCTTTAAGCAAATCACATAATATGGCGGGTTGGAGAGTTGGTGTTCTTTGCGGCAATCAACAAAGAATAAATGAAGTGTTGAAATTTAAAAGTAATATGGACAGCGGAATGTTTTTGCCTGTGCAATTAGCAGCCGCAAAAGCCTTATCATTACCAAAAGAATGGTATGATGAAGTGAATGCTGTATACAAGAAAAGAAGAGAAAAGGTTTTTGAATTGCTGGATGCTTTGCAATGCAGTTATTCAAAACAACAATCAGGAATGTTTATGTGGGCGAAAATTCCGGAAGAATTTGAGAATGCATATTTATTAAGTGATGCAATTTTATATGAGAACAATGTATTTATTACGCCAGGTGCAATTTTTGGAAGCGGCGGAGATCACTATATAAGAATTAGTCTGTGTGCAACCGAAGAAAAAATTGAGGAAGCGATTAAGAGGATAAGGAATTAGTAATTTGTAATTTGAAAGAAATGTTTAATGATGTTACTATAGTTGGCGTCGGTTTAATAAGCGGTTCGTTTGCTTTGGCATTGAAAGAAAAAAAACTTGCAAAGCATATTATTGGTGTAAGCCGCACAGAATCCAGTGCAAAAAAAGCGTTGGAACTTGGATTGATTGATGAAGCATTGCCTTTAAAAGAAGCTGTTGCCAAAAGCGAATTTATTTATGTTGCCATCCCGGTTGATGCAACAATTCCTGTTGTATTGGAAATAATGGATTTGGTAAACGACAAACAAATTGTTGCTGATGGGGGTTCAACAAAATTTGCTTTAAGTAAAGCTTTGGCAGATCATTCAATGCGTAAGCGATTTGTTTCAACACACCCAATGTGGGGAACTGAATACAGCGGCCCGGAAGCGGCCGTGCATGGTGCGTTTGCAGGTCGCTCCTGTGTTATTTGCGATGCGGAAAAATCAGATAATACTGCTGTAAACACTGTTGAAGATATTTATAAACAATTAGGCATGCACATCGTTTATATGGATTCGGAAAACCACGACATACATGCTGCTTATGTTAGCCATATTTCACACATTACTTCTTTTGCTTTAGCCAATACTGTTTTGGAAAAAGAAAAGGAAGAAGAAGCCATTTTTGAATTATCGGGCGGCGGTTTTGAAAGTACGGTCCGGTTGGCCAAAAGCGCTGCTTCAATGTGGGTGCCGGTTTTTATGCAGAACAGGGAAAATGTACTTGATGTTTTGAATGAACATATCTCGCAGTTGCGGAAATTTAAAGCAAGTCTTGAAAAAGAAAACGTTGCTTATTTAACTGAATTGATTGAAAACGCCAATAAGATAAAAAAGATCATCAAATAAGTCTCATAAAAAAGTGACCTGGAATTATACAAGAAGGAGCAAATATTTTTTTCAGATTAAAAAAAAGTATAATTTTTCCATCTTAAATTTCAAAACAACTTTTTATGAAACAATTATTCATCACCGCATGTGTTTTATGCATGCTGGCCGCATGTAACAATGCTACTACTTCATCAGGTAATACAGATACAACTGCAAGTGCTTCAACAATGTCATCTGACCAGAATCAAAATGTTAGTTATGCTTATCCTGTTCAGTATTCAAGTGATTTTACAATTGGCGATTCTAAATATGCGCAAACTGTACTTGAACTTTGGAAGGATTTTGATAACAACACTTTTGATAATCATAAGGACGCTTTCGATGATTCAGTTACGATGGATCTTTCAGGTGGAATGCACGTGAAAGGAAAAGATTCCTGCCTGGCTGGTGCAAAACAATATCGTGGTACCTTAAAAAATGTAGTAAGCTCTGTCTCAGCTATAACAACATTAAAACCCAAAGGTAAAGACGAAACATGGGTTTGTGTGTGGGGCACGGAAGTCGATACGCATAATAATGGAAAAATCGATTCGGTTTATTACAACGAAAACTGGATGTTTAATAAAGATGGAAAGATTGCTTATATGGAACAATTCCAGGCAACACCTGCTAAAAAATAAATGACCACAAAATTTATGAAGCCGGTATTTTCGACCGGCTTTTTTATTTATCGGATGCAACAGAAAGTTAATCCACAAATTTTTTATTTTATAAATAATCAAATTACCGTTTCATTTACAGCTTTAAAATTACTTTGCACCTTTGTCTTATAAATGCGCTTATTAAATCGAATTTATTTTCTTGTTTTATTATGTGTTTGCTGTACTGTTGTACATGCACAATATCCGCAGAATTCTACCAATCAAAGTTATAATGATACTTTGCCTAACGGTTACGATTATGATAGCCGTGGAAATATTATTAGAAAAGATAGTTCCAATCAAACGTTAAAGCATCGTGATCAGTATGAAGATTCTATTACAATATCTTTTCATTACTGGGATTCAACCCGCATTAATAAATTAGATTCTTCCATTAACGATTTTTATACACGATTTCCTGTGCCCTGGACATATCACGATCTTGGAAATTTCGGAACCGCAGCCGAATCTTTTATTTTTCAACCAAACATGAAAGCAGGTTTTGATGCAGGTTTCCATGCGTTTGACATTTACAGGTACACGCCGGAGAATACAAGATTTTTTCAAACCACACGGCCATATTCTGAAACTGTGTATTTATTAGGAAGCAGGGCAGAGCAATTGATAAACCTGTTTCATACACAAAACAGGAAAAGCAATTTTAATTTTGGCCTTGATTTTAAAGTGCTCAGTTCGCCGGGTGCTTACAGAAATCAAAGCACCAACACAAGTAATGGCAGAATAAATTCTTTTTATCAAAGCGATAATAAACGCTATACAAACGCCATTCTTTTTATCACAAACAAAATTCTTGCTTCAGAAAACGGTGGTGTAAAACCAAATCAAAATTTTGACAGCCTTGCTTTTAATGATCCTTCCGGCGCCGATATTAAATTGGGTAATGATCTTGGTCCTGCACCACGCAGCATATTTGGTTCAACTATCGCCACGGGCATTCAATATAAAGAGCTATCTTTTATCATGCGGCATAGTTATGATTTTGGACAAAAAGATTCATTGGTTACAGATTCTGTAACTTATAAATTATTTTATCCACGCATTCGAATGCAGCATACGTTTCAATATTCAAAAAACAGTTACGAATTTCATGATTATTTGCCTGATGATTCAGATTACAATAAATATTTTAATTACAATATTTCACCAAATCAGGACACGGTTAAGTTTAATGATACATGGCAGAGTGTAACCAACGAATTTGCTTTGATCTCTTATCCGCAAAAAAACAATCTCAATCAATTTTTAAAATTAGATGCGGGACTTGAATTGCTAAAAGGAGAAACACAATCATTTACCACAACTTATAATAATGTGTATGTTGGAGCAGAGTATCGCAACCGCACACACAACCAGTTATATGATATTGAAGCCTCAGGCAAGCTTTATGTAACAGGTCATTATTTAGGCGATTATGCCGCATACATAAGTTTTAAAAGATCTTTACGAAACAATGTCGGGTCATTACAACTTGGTTTTCAAAACACAAGCAGAACGCCTTCTTTTATACAAAATGAATATTTTACAGACAGTGTTATAAATAAAAATGATGCTACGGACTTTGTTTTGGTACAGCGGGCCCGGACTTCTTATCCTATAACACCAAATGGCAATTTAAATAAAGAAAATACTGCACGTTTGTTTGCAGAAATAGATGTGCCTCCCGCAGCTTTAAAGTTAAGCGCTGAGTATTACATTCTTACCAACTACACTTATTTTAAGGATATGTATACGCCAGCGCAAACTTCTTCGTTGTTTAATGTGCTGCATATTTATGCTGAAAAAAAGATGCGGGTTTCAAAATTTTTTAACTGGTATCTCGAAGGCCATTTGCAGCAAACTGCAGGTAATGCGCCTGTTAATTTGCCATTAGTATTTGCACGCAGCAGGTTTGCTTTTGAAGGGAATTTTTTTAAAAATCTTGTTTTGTCAACAGGGCTTGAAGTGATTTATAACACGCCCTACAAAGCTGATGGGTATTCTCCGTTAACCGGCCAGTTTGTTTACCAGGATACATCTACTATTCATAACCTGCCCAACATAAATTATTACTTTAATTTTCGCATTAAAAGCTTTAAAGGTTTTATTCGTTTAGAAAATTTAAATACGATTAGTTTTACTAACGGGTTCTCATTTAATAACTATAATTATTCAGCACCTGGTTATCCAACAAGAGGCTTTTGGTTGCGCTTGGGTATTTGGTGGAGTTTTGTTAACTAACCCGCTTTATCTTTTTTATACCATCAACATAAAACGGTTTTCGGGGATTTTTTTTCATCCGTTCATCAATGTACTCTGCGAGCCATTGAAAATATTCACCTAAAAAAGGATCCGGTGCTTTTTCGCGTATATCCTGGAACACCGGTTTGTACTTTTCCCAGGAAGTTGTAACAAAAGAACCTAACGTTTTATCTACAAGATCAATATCAATTATTCCTTCTGCCACAAGAATACCAAGTGATTCCATTTGCTGACCGTATTCGATAAATTTCACCTGTTCTTCTTCAGGTATTGCCCTTATTGCTTTTTGTGTTGAAGGGATTTTGGCATTATTGATAAAATAAAGAAGCTCTGCAAAATCATGCGTTTGAAAGCTGCGCAAGGTTTCTATCGTAAGCCGTTCACGCCTGTCGCGTTCTGCAGTTTTTACTTGCGCAATACCAAATATCAGCGCTATAATGAACGATAGTGTAAGTGCAATGTTTGCAATAAGCGTAATTAAATCTGTCATACCATAAAGATAAAACAGGAATAAATTTATTCGCCGCCAAGCCAGGTTTTAAATGCAGCAGATCTTTCGGTGCTTACAATTGTATCAAGCTTGCTCGGAGGATTTAGCTTAAGTAACACTCTTGATTTTGAGTAAGTAAACATTTCCGCAATAGAAGAATAACTTATGATAAACTGGCGGTTGATCCTGAAAAAAGATTTTGGATCAAGCATGTCTTCAAGCTGATCAAGTGTATTATCGGCAAGATATCGTTTGCCTTCTTTTGTAATAATAAAATTGGCTTTGTTCTCTGTGTAAAAATAAGCGATATCAGCTACTTCAACCACTTTCATATGCTCGCCAATGCGTAATACAAACCGTTGCTTATATTGTTGCGTTTTTTGTAACGATTGCAATAATTGCCGAACATGGTTATCATCTTGCTTGCCTGATAAATAAACAGCTTTAAATTTTTCGACAGCGTTTGTCAATTCATTTTTTTTGATAGGTTTTAAAAGATAATCAACGCTGTTTAGTTTAAAAGCATCCAACGTATACGCATCATAAGCAGTTGTAAATATCAGCGGGCTTTTTATTTCTATCTCTTTAAAAATATCAAAGCTTGTTCCATCGTTTAGTTGAATATCGGCAAAAATAAGATCAGGTGCTGCATTGTTTTTAAACCAGTCAATACTTTGTTTTACGCTTGAGATGGTCGCCACAAAAACAGCTTCTGGCAATGTTTCCGCAATTAATTTTTGCAGGCGGTTAGCCGCTGCTTCTTCATCTTCCAATATCAAAACTTTTACCATATCAACTTTT
This sequence comes from Parafilimonas sp., assembly GCA_019247895.1. GTDB lineage: Bacteria > Bacteroidota > Bacteroidia > Chitinophagales > Chitinophagaceae > Parafilimonas. Next base: position 6,231 of record JAFBAF010000311.1, read on the forward strand.
TATTAAAGGAATTTTTACTGTAAAGAAATCTTCATCACTTTCAATAGAAACTTTTTTTACCTGCAGCAACGCATATCTTTTTTGAATGTTCTGTAAACCAAGCCCGCTTCTTTTTTCTGGTTGCATTTTTTTATTTATATTATTACGAACAACAAGGCAATCGTCTTCTGCATCTGTTATTTCAATACGCAACGGCGCGTTTTTAGAAATGATGTTGTGCTTTATTGCATTTTCTACAAGCATTTGTAAAACCAATGGTGGAATGTACGACGAAGCAACTACTGCTGCATCAACATCTACTTTTATATTAAGACCTGAAGCAAACCTTTTCTCCTGTAAAAAACTGTAATCTCTTAATACATTTAATTCATCACGCAACGGAATAAGATCTTTATCCCTGTGTTGAATAATGCTGCGATAGAAGTCGGCAATTTTTTCAACATACAGAACCGCGTCTTCAGGATTGGTTTCAATTTCTGAAACAAGTGTGTTTAAACTATTAAATAAAAAATGAGGATTTACCTGGTTGCGCAATGTTTCCAATTGCGATTGCACTTTTTCATTTTTCAATGTGTTTAAATGCGTAATGCGTTTTTCCCTTTGCTTGATTAATAAATATAAAAATGCGCCAATTATTATAACTGCTATTAAAAAGAACCACCATTTTCTCCAAAACGGTTTTTCTATAACGAATGCAAATGTTGCTTCAGATGCATTTTCAAAGTTTTTATTAAGCGAAACTCTTACTCTGAATGTATAACTGCCGGGCGGAAGATTCGGAAAATTCTTTTCACGGTCTTTTGTGTTCACCCATTCTTTATCATAATTATCCAGTTTATATTGGTATTGAACTTTTTCGGGTTCAGAATAATAAATGCCCGTGAAGAAAAAGTTGAGATTATTTTGATGATAACTAAATGTATGATCATTTGTAGTTGCAATATTTTGCAAAAACAATTCCACTCTGTCAATAGTAACAGTGGGTTGCTGCACAGTGGCTGCGGTAACTGCATATTTATAAATGCCATTGCCTGAAACGAAATAAAAATTTCCGTCTTTATCACTTGTGCATGCATTCAAATCTGTGTTGATGTCGAAGTTCATCAATGCTCTGTCAAGGTATGTAATCTTGTTTGTTTTGGGATCAATAACATCTATGATGTTTTTGTGTATAACAGCGATATAATCTCCCGCTTTTACAAGTCCTGAAATGGACATATCACTTAATCCCTGGTTTGTTGCAAAACTGGTAAATGTTCTGCCATCGTATTTAATTACACCTTTATCATAAGTAGTGTACCAAATATTGCTGTAGTTATCTTCAATAAGTTTATATACAACATTACCTGTATAACCTTGCTTGTTTTTTAAGTGATAAAATTTATCATTATTCAATATTGAAATGCCCTCTCCATCTGTTGCAAACCATATTCTTTTTTTCTTGTCGCACAAAATATCATATACATATTTATTACCGATGCCGGATGTGTCTGTGAGATTAGCAAATGTGTATTTATTATCTTGTTGTGTTGCACGCACCACGCCTTCCAAACCTGAGATCCAAATAATATTACTATCGCCTGTTATAGTAATAGTATTATTGTTTATAAGTAATGAATCATTCAATCGTAGTTGTGTTTTTGTTTTATGATTGAAAACAGTAATGCCTTTTCCCAAAGAGCCAACCCAAATATTATCGCCGGGGCTTTCATACAAAGCAGAAATTGTTGTGCTTGCAAAAGCAGGCAGCGAATAATCTTCATTTTGCCATTCATTATCTTTTTTAAATAATCTTGTAAGTCCGCCAGGAATATTGAACCATAAAGCAGCATCTGTTGTATAATGCAAACAATGTATTTGCGCTGCTTGTGCCGGTGTAAGCTGATATACTTCTTCCAAACTTGTTTTAGCAGTTCTTAATAATTGATTATCGCCTGCAACCCATACATTTCCTTCGCGGTCTTTTAACAGGCAAGTTGTTTTTGAGATTGATTTATCAGTGTAAAACTTATTAAAAGAAATCTTATTGTTGTTATTATCAAAGATCATTAAAGCAGAATCTTCGGTAGCAACATAAATTTTTGATGGTGAAACCAGCAGGTCATTTACTTGCCCGTAGTTCCATGTTGCTGTAATAGTTCTTTCTGTGTTTTGATTGAAGGCTGCAATGCCTGCGTCCTGCATGCCAAGCCACAACTCATTTTTATTGGAAAGAAAAATGCTCCGCACAATATTATCAGGCAAGCCATTTTTAGATGTATAAGTACTTATATATTTTTTGTTTCCTTTAAGCGAACAAAAATTTATACCTCTGTCGGAGGCTGCTATCAAACCAAGCTGCGGAGAGTAAACCAATTTATAAATGTAGTTATCTGATAAGCCATCATCTTCATTTATATTATACAAACGATCATTCTTAATAAAGTAAATGCCTTCGCCTGCAGTGCCCAACCAAATAATTCCGCTGCTGTCCTGTATAATTGATTTAATAGCAACTTTTGGAAAACCTTCTTCAAAATGTAACAATTGAATAACGTTGTTTTTCAACTCAGCAATATTTCCATTTTCAAAACCAATTAGCGTTCTGTTATCCTTTGTTTCAAAAATTGCGGTAACGGCGGCATCAATTTTTTGTCGAGACGAATAAGCAGAGAAGTCAAAGCCATCAAAACGGAAAAGACCTTTTGTTGTGCCGCATAAAATTAAGCCGTCGTTGTTTTGATATAATGTAACAATTTTGGGCTTGTCTGTTTCATCGCTTTCAAGCACATATAGTTTGTTTTTTGCTGTTTGAGCAAAAATTGTTGCATTACAAAAAATAATGCATATTAAAAAAATATGTGTGCAGCATTTTTTCATCGCGGTTCAAAGCTTGCATTTACTTCCACTTTAATTTCATTAGCAAGTTTTTGGTTAACGACTGTTGGTATAGGAATGTTATGATCGCTTAACAGCACTGTAAAATTGCTGTGCACTGTTATTACTTTTTGTTTTACTGTTACGTCTGTTTTTATAATTCTCTCCTGTGCAACGTTGTGAATGGTGAGCGTGCCTTTTGCCCGTACCTGGTAAGTGCCATCAACTGAAAGATCTGCATCTTCGATGATTTTTCCGTTGAATGAAGCATAAGGGTATTTATCCGACTCCATATAATTTTCATTAAAATGTTCTCTCTGCAGCGGGCTGTTAAACCCTTTGAAAGAATGCACATCGATCTTTAATGAAAAGTTTTTTTTTCCTATATCAAGTAAACCTAATAAATCGGATGAAGAAGCATTGATCACTTCAAGCGGCGCATCACTGCGAAAAGAAATCTTTCCGGTTGTAATTTGATAAAGCTGTGATGGTTGCTTTTTAAAAGCACAAGCAACAGTTATCAATACAATTAAAAAAAGGTATTTAGTGGTTTTACAACGAATTGAATTAAACATATACCTAAGGTAGTTATTACAATAAAACAGCAGTTACATTTTTATATCTTTTGGTTTTCGTATAGTAAATACACGGGATATGTTAAATCCGAAATGTATGTCGCCTTTGCTCCATCGGCCTGTGTTTTCAGCAATAAAAGTTTTTTCTGTCATACCTGTTGAATTGCTTAAATGAAGCTGAAAAACGTGCCCTCCTGTTTCAATTTCGTAGCCAATAGAGAACGTGTTATATGTGCCGGGCAATTTAGTTCCGGGCAATTGATAATAATATTCAACATTCAAACTTGAACGTTGTGTAAGCTTGAACCTTGCACCGGCGCCGATTGCAAAAATATCATTTGAGTTAAAGCTGCTGTCAACAAGATTTTCATGCACTAATGACGGCATTAATTGCAATGAAAAGTTTGAATTGAATTTACGTGCGATCAAAACCTGGTAAGCGTATGAAAATTTATCTTCCGTTTTAGGTGAAACCGGGATGTTTTTTTCATTCTTCATTGCAACTGTATCGGTTTGGAACATCATTGACGCAAGCAGCGTAACGGAAACGGGTGTACGCTTTTTGCCTTCTGATTGCCTAACCAAACGGTATTTTAAAAAACCATCATATTGTTTTTCGAACGAACTTCTGCCACCACCAATCGAAAGACGATTCGTTAAACCATAATCCATGCCAATGCGTATAGAAGCAGCGTCTAATCCAAACATATTATAAAAACCATCGTTTAATTGCCCAAAGCGATGTGATATTTTTAAATCGAGCACTCCGCCTTGCGTCGTTTCAACGGTATGGCCATCTATTAAACGCGTGGTTTTAAAAGTCGCCTCGGTGTATTGTGTTTGGTTTTTAGTTTTTGCTTTCACCTGCACGTCGAGCATTGAATCTAAATTA
>JAFBAF010000044.1 GCA_019247895.1 Parafilimonas sp.
AGTTATACTTCATAAAACAAAAATGAAAAAAGCCAGGCATGCCATAAGTGCTTTACAATTGCGCACTGTAGAATGCCAGGAACTGCTTGATCATTCAAAAGAAAATGAAGCTAAAGCAAAAGAAGAGACGCAGATACTGAGTCGCTCTAAAAGTTTATTGCTGGCTAAATTAAGCCACGAAATACGTACACCTATGAATGGCGTGATCGGCATGGCTTCACTGCTTTCTGAAACTGAACTTACAGGAGAGCAACGCGAATACATTGAAGTAATAATTAAAAGCAGTGAAAATTTAATGACTACTATAAATGACATGCTCATCGCCGATGTAATAAATTATTCTGAAAGCGGGAACATGAACACCAGCCTGGAAAATAAAGATTTTGATTTACTTAATACTATAGAAAGCGTTCTTGAATCCTTTGCCGTAAAAGCTGCCAAAACAAATATAGAACTGGTTTGCCTGATAGATAAAGATGTTCCGGAGCTTATTGTGGGTGATGAAGCAAGGCTGAGGCAAATATTAATGAACCTTGTAGAAAATGCCTTACGCTTTACACACAAAGGCGAGGTTTTGATAGCTGTAAGATTAATAAGAGCATTGGAAGGTAACCAGGCAGATATTGGTTTTGAAGTTAGAGATAAAGGAACAGGAATACCTGCCAGCGAACTTGAATTATTATCTAAAGATATCGCCGTTATAAATACAAAAGATAACAACGAAGCATTATCTCTTGCACTCGCAAAAAAGTTGATCGGCCTAATGGGAGGCGAGTTGGAAATAGAAACAAAAGAAGATTCTGAGGTGGGAACAGTTGTAAAATTTAAATTACGCACAAGAATTAGTTTGCAGCCCCAACGCAACATTAAAAAGTTTGATGCATCAGCGAAGAATAAAAAAATATTATTGATTGATGACAACTTTACCAGCGGAAGCATACTGATGAAGCAGTTAGGCCAATGGAATCTTGCACCTTTAGTAGTGGCATCACCTAAAGAAGCCATAGATATTATTAATAAAAATCCCCACTTTGATTTGGTGATAACAGATATGGAAATGCCGCAAATGAACGGTGTAGAATTGGCGCAGGCAATCCGCGACATTAATCCAAAAATTAATTTGATGCTTTTAAACACAATTGGCAATGAACAATACAAAGAACACCAGGGCTTGTTCAAATGTGTATTAACAAAACCTGTAAAGCAACATTTATTATACAAAAATATTTCGCATATGATAACTAAAGTTGAACTGAGAACTGAAAATCATACAGAACAACCAAAAGCTTTGGCTGATCTCGGCAAACAATATCCATTACGCATTCTTGTGGCTGAAGATAATAAAACCAACCAGCAGGTAGCGCTTAAAATCTTAAGCAAGCTGGGTTATGAAGCGGCGCTTGCAGAGAATGGTGAAGAAGCTTTGGAAATGGTAAGTGAAGGCCAGTATGATATCATTTTTATGGATGTTCAAATGCCGGTAAAAGATGGTTTGGAAGCTACCCGTATGATCCGCCTTTGCCTGAATACACAACCTGTAATTATTGCTATGACAGCAAACGCTATTTCCGGTGATCGCCAAATATGCCTTAACGCAGGAATGGATGATTATATATCCAAGCCGTTTAAGATTGATGAACTAACAAAGATGATTGAGAAGTGGGCTACGCATCTTAAGATTAAATAATGTATTGCGTTCTTTTTACACTGCAAAATTCTACCACATGAAGATTCTTTGTTGCTCATTTTTAATGTTGCTGTTTCCGGCAATAATATTTGCACAAAAAAAGCAATTAGGGTTTGATCATTTTCAAACAAGTGATGGCCTTTCACAAAGCAACGTGTTGTGTATTATGCAGGATAGTAAAGGCTTTATGTGGTTTGGAACACGTGAAGGCCTGAACAAATATGACGGCTATAAATTCACAGTATATAAGAACGATTCTAAAAATAAAAATTCAATCGGAGGCAATTTTATTTCATCTGTTATTGAAAGTCATGAGGGCAATTTATGGATTGCAACCTGGGGCGGCGGTTTATGCAAATACAATACTGAAAAAGATCAATTCACAACCTACAAGTACGATGCAAAGAATGCAGGCAGTATTTCAAGCGATTTCATAAATACTGTAGCAGAAGATAAAGATGGAAATATTTGGGCCGGCACAGAAGACGCAGGTTTAAATATGTTAGATACCAAAACAAATAAGTTCATTCATTACCGGTATAACAAGAATGATCCCGGCAGTTTAAGTGATGATTTTGTAAGAATAGTTAAACAGGACAGTGAACATAATTTATGGATCGGGACTACCAATGGTGGTCTTGATTTATTTAATAGTGCAACAAAAACGTTCACACATTTTAAGCATGATGCTAAAGATAATACTTCACTTAGCTATAATAATGTTTATTCAATTTTTGAAGATAGCAGGCATCGTTTATGGATTGGAACAGATGGCGGCGGCATGAATTTGTTTGACAGAACCACTAATAAATTCATTCAGTTTAAAAATGATCCGCATAATACAAATAGTTTGCCTGCAAACGAAGTTTACACAATCGGTGAAGACGCTTACCATAATATCTGGATAGGTACCGAAAACGGCGGATTAAGTATCTATAACGAAGCGAAGCAAACTTTTACAAATTACCTTCATGATGAACTGGATAATGCAAGCATCAGCAGCAATTCAATCTATTCTATTTGCAGAGATACAAAAGGTGATATGTGGATTGGCGGGTTTACCGGCGGAATTGATTTTTTAAATGCAGACGATAAGTTTGAACATTATAAACATAACTCATCGCCTTTGAGTTTAAGCAGCAATCTTGTATTATGCATTTACGAAGATTCAAAACAAAATGTTTGGATAGGCACCGATGGCGGCGGCCTTAATTTATTTAACCCGTCAACAGGTAGCTTTTCACATTACATGCATCAAAATGGAAACAACAACAGCATTTGTGGCAACTACGTTTTAAATATGCATGAAGATAATAGTGGTAATTTATGGATAGGAACATGGGGCGATGGCGTTACCGTTTTCAACAAAGAAAAAAATACCTATAAACAATTCAAATACGATCCATCCAAACCTGGAAGTTTAAGCAGCAATAACGCGTGGGTTATTTATCAGGATAGGGAAAATAATATTTGGATTGGTACTTATGGCGGAGGTCTAAATTTATACAATGCTGCCACCAACTCTTTCACAAGTTATCAATATAGCCGTAACAATGCTACCGGCATCAGCAGTAATAAAATTCATTCAATATTCGAAGACAGTGAAGGCAATTTATGGATTGGCACCGATGGTGGCGGGCTGGATTTATTTAATAAGCAAACCAAAACTTTTACAACTTACCTGCAAAGCGATTCAAAAAACAGCATTGCAAGTAACAGTGTTGGTTGTATATATGAGGATGAATATAAAGATCTTTGGATTGCTACTATGAACGGCCTGTCTTTCTTTGATAAAAAAAAGAGAAGATTTACCAATTATTCAACCTCTGATGGCTTGCCTTCGAATAACATTTTTGGCATACTGGAAGATAAAAATAAAGATTTGTGGATAAGCAGCAGTCATGGCCTTTCTATCTTTAATCGTTCAACAAAAACGTTTAAAAATTTTGATGAAATTGATGGTTTGCAGGGCAATGAATTTAAAGAAATGGCTTATTGCAAAGATCATTCAGGCATAATGTATTTTGGAGGAAACAATGGTTTTAATATGTTCGATCCGGCAGGCATAAAGCAAACATCATTTGAGCCGCCATTGTTGTTTACTAATTTTAGCATATTTAATAAAAAAGTTCCTGTTGCGGTTGATGATAAGGATCCTTCACCTTTAAAAAAGGAAATATCAGAAACAAAGTCTATTACTATCCCCTACAACAGCTCTGTAATCGAATTTGAATTTGCATCGCTGAATTATACAAGCTATGAAAAAAAGCAATATGCTTACATGCTCGAAGGCTTTGATAAAAAATGGATCGAAGCAGGTTCAAGACACAGAGCTACATATACAAATCTTGATCCCGGGAAATATACTTTCAAAGTTAAAGCAGTAAATAACCAGGGCCAGTGGTCATCACACATTTCAACCATTGAGTTGATTGTTAAGCCGCCGTTCTGGCTTACATGGTGGTTTAAATTATTGGTTATTGTTACAATTGTAGGTGCAGGCATTGGCTTTTACAGGTATCGCATAAATGCTATTAATGCACAAAAGAGAGTGCTGGAAATACAGGTTGAAAAACGTACACAACAATTAGCACATTCAAACGAAGAAGAACACAAAGCAAGACTTGATGCAGAGAAAGCACGTGCCGAAGCGGAACAGGC